>JAYTRT010000269.1:0-17434 GCA_043746045.1 Actinomycetota bacterium
CCCGATTCGTCGTTCGAGTGGTGGTTCGTCGAAGGGACATTCGTTTCGGCGCGAAGGGTCGCTCCAGCGGCGAGCGGTGGAGCGGTCGGCAGATGGCCGTTGTCGAGATCTCTCGACCGATCGAGGCTCCGTTCGGTGCGCTGTCCGAGCACCCGATCGCTCGGTGGAGCGACGGTCGGATCGGCGGCCGGGCGGGACCGCACTTCGGCAGCATGGCGAGCGGGCACCTCGGTGAAGGGTGAGCCATCGGCTGCATGATCCACCGAGTTGGTAGTCGAGCGGACCGTTGCCGGTGATGTCGCCGAGGGTGACATCGTCGACGGTGACACCGCAGACGTACTGGCGGCCGAGTTCAGGACGGCCGAGTTGGTGGCCGTTGCCGTCGGCAGCGACGTCGTTGTCGTTGCCGATGCCGATCCCGTGGCCGTCGTTGGCGTTGTCGGCGTCGTTACCGCTGTGGTCGTTGTCGGACTCGACGTCGTTGTCGGCATCGGGGTTGCCGCTGGCCTCGGAGTCGGCGCTGGCGTGGACATGGACGGCGTGGACGTCGATGGAGGTATTGCCGCCGCCCAGTCGGCGGGCCAGTCGGTGGTGTTGCCGATCGCGGGAGACGTCGGGCGGGTTGCTGGTCCGCGCTGGTCGGTGAGTCCGGCCGGAGCTGGCTCGCTCCGACGCATCGTGTCGGCCGCTGGCAGCGCAACGGGGGTGCGATGGGGGACGGGGCCGATGGGCAGATCGTCGACGCTGCCCGGCATGTCGGCTCCGATGATGCCGGCGATGTGTCCGGGTCGCCGGATCGTCGGTTGTCCCGCAGCGATGGCCGCCGGGTCTACAGCCGATGGCGTCGCACCGGTCTCGATCCGACCGACGACCTGCTCAGAACCCGTCGCCGCCGGCCGAACGGTCGTCGCCGGAAACAGTGGTCCCGCTCGGCGGTCGGCTTCCGAGCGATCGCGATCGACCTCGGCTGTCGTTGTCGTCGTCGATGTTGTTGTCGTCGTTGCTCCAGCCAATTCGGGCGGTCGCACGGTGGGTGTCTCCGGCCGCCTGGCCGTGCTGGTACGCGAGCTGTCCGAGGTCTGCTGCTGAACGGCTGTCGACGTGTAATCCGAGACGAGGGTTTCGCCCGGTGCCTCGGGCTGGATGCCGCGCCGACCTGACTCGGGAGCGACACGGCCGGCACGCGATCGGGCTTCGGCGACGGCCACGTCTTGCGCCGTCGCTGGGCGCGATGTTTCCGGCGACACCGCAGACGACGGAAGGGGCGAGGGAGAAGGCGGAGCCTCGGTTGTTCTGGTGGCCGCAGACACGGGTGGTCGCGTCGATGGAACGATCCCGGCCGTCAGCCCCGACGACTCGACGGGCGACTCGCGTCGATCTGCGCCGGCGACCCGGGTGGATGGTGTTTCGAGCCCGTTGTCGGTCGAGGTCGCAGGGGAAGCAACGCCGGCACCCGCAGCACGGGGTGTCGCTGTCGTGAGCGTCCGAGCCGACGACTCGCGCTCGGCGACGTCGTCGCGGACGGACGTCGTCGACGCTGGGACCACTCGCGACATCGCCGGAACGGAACCAGGAGTGAGGCCCTGGGGCGGGCGGGTCGCGGTCGCGATCGACGCGGCGGCCCTCCCGCTCTGCGAGTCCGAATCGGCGGAGAAATCGGCTCGCCGAACGCCGGCGCTCGGAGATGCTCCGGCTGTCGCAGGCCAGTCCTCTTGCGTCGCTGCCGATCGGATGACGTCGTCGCGCCGTTGGCTGATCGGCGCACGATCATCGGGAACCCACGCTGAGGTCGAGCCCGTCGGTGACGGCAGGTGACTTGGTGATGGCGGGCCATTCCGTGATGTCGAACCAACGGGTGCTGTCGAGCCGTTCGTCGATGTCGAGCCATTCGTCGAAGTCGAGTCAAACGGTGATGTCGAGCCATTCGTCGAAGTCGACGCATTCGGTGCTGACGGTGAGCTCGGGACGGGGCGCGCTTGCGTCTCGTGGCGCCGGAGCTCGCCGGCTCGGTCGGCCGCCGCTGAGCCGACAGGCGGTGCAGCGGGGGAGCGACGAACGATGGGCTCGCCGGAGCCACGCGGCGATGGGCCGGGAGTCGGGTCACTGGCGACGGGGCTGATGGCACGACGACCGTCGCCGCCACCCGTCGGTGTGCGCCGGCCGGCATCCGCAGGTCGATCGACAACGGGCGAGACGTGCGGTTCGCGCGCAGCAGCGGCCCGCCCCGCAGGATTCGGTCGGGGCGGGGGAACGGCCGCAGCGCGAGTACCGATCGCGCGCAGGTCCACCGCCTCCGGACGCATCCGTTGAGCGATGTCGCCCGGCGCGCCTCGCGATGTCCCACTGCGACGAGCGAGTGTCTGCGGCAGCCCGCGATGCACGACCTGGTCGCGCTGGCGCGCAGCACGGCGACGTGCCTGTCGGGACCCAGCAGACGAGGCGCCACCCGCACCCACGACAGCACCGGAACCCGCACGGCCGACGGACCCCGCACCAGCGGCAGCAACGGATTGCGGATCCGGCTTGTCCAGGCCGAGCATCCGCCGCAGATCCTCGAGCCGGCGATCGCTGCCACTCGCAGCGGTCTTCTGCGGACGTCGCGGCGAACTCGCCGGTACGTGGACGACCGGCTCGGGCTGCCATTCGGTCGTGTCGGGAGTGTCGCCCCACGGCCAGTAGTTCAACGGCGGGCGCACCGGTGCAGTGGCCGTCGAACCGGCACCTGAATCACCCCGTGCGTCGAGAGCCCAGCGCGACGTCTGCGACAAGCCCAAGCGCAGACCGAAATCCTCGATCCGCCCGGCCAACTGGCCGGGGCCACCGAGGCGCAACGAGCGACGTGGCGTGCGCACCACGGGTGCGGCGCGTTGCACCAGACCCGACGTGAACAGTGCGGCCGTCACCGCGCGCGTGTCAGACGTCGCGGGCACGGAAGCCATGGTGGGCGATCTCGAGTTCTTCGACGGCCATGTCCTCGGCGTCGACCGAGAACGAAGGCCCTCGCCACTTCACCGGGTAGGCGCCGTCGAAGTCCCACGATCTCAGGCGTGTGCCACCGGCGCCCATCAGCGTGACGGCGGCGGTGCTGCGCGTCAGCGTGTTCGAGTTGGCAGCGAACTGCTCGCCCGACGATTTGTTCAACCAGGTCAGCAGCGAATCGTTTTGCGTGATGCCCCGTTTGAGCACGAGGTTCGGCCACGACATCCGCCCGGGCAGCTTGTGCACGAAGCTGTTCTCGCCGCCCTCGCTCACTTCCTCGACCGCGATGGTCACCTCGAGCCCGGTGATCTCCATGAAACGACCGATCTCGACTCCGTCGACCTCGACGAGGAAGGTCGAGGTGGTGACCCGCTGGCCGTCATAGCCGTCATTGTTCGACATTGCGCATCGCCTCCCATGCCCGATCGTTGAGTTCGGCAACGCCGTTGATCAGGCGGGCGCGGTCGGCGTGCTCCAGGTCGAGCAACGAATTCAGATCCCAGTGCAAGTGATAGGCGAGGTACACGACCTCGTCCCACAGGGAATCGGTGGGATACAGCTTCATGACTGAGCCCGGCTCGGGACCTCCTCGATGTGGGTCCGCCGGCGCGATGACATCTCGCGTTCGGCGACATCGTCGAGGTTCGGCGTCAGTTCGTCAGCGACGAACGTCTCATCTGAATCGGTGTCGGCCGGTGGTGGCTCGATCTGCGCTGGGCGTTCCACCCGCTCGGGTGGAAGCACCGAGGCCTGCAACTGTGCGGCGTCGGCAGGGTCACCGAAGTTGACGATGCCGTACAGGTCCTGCAGGAAGGCGAGGTCGGCAGCGAAGAAGCCCTCGACCTCGTTCGGTGTCACCTGTCGCAATGTGCCGAGGTCTGTGATCACCCTGGCGATCACGAGGATCGTCAGATACGGATCATCCGGCCCCGTGATGCGCGCATCGCGCAACGGCTCGATCTCGTCGCGCGCCGTGGCGAGACGCATCGTGCCGTTGCGGTGCAACGTTCCGCTGTCATCCACGTAGCCCTTCGGCAGCGTGAACGTGAACTCGGTCTGCAGCCCCACGTCTTACACCCAGTCGAGGAACTCGTGCTGGATCGTGAGCGTCTCGACCATCACATCGTCACTGCCGGAGGAAAGATCGGAGACAGCCAGCTTCGACGGCCAACATGCCTCGAGGTTGAATCGCGCGCACTCTTTCTGTTCGCGGTCGTAGATCACGATCGAAGCCGTCTTGTACGGAGTCGCCGCGGCAGCGTCGGTGACTTGCTTGAACCAGTCCGAGACGGCGGTGTTCGTCGTGAAGCCGCGCTTCAGCACGACCTCGCTGTACTTCGGCTTGCCGGCCCGCTTGCGCTCGATGACCTTCTTGCCGTTGCCCTCTTTGAAGGTCGTCACGTCGAACTCCATGCTCAGGCCGCTCGCGCCGGTGAACCACGCGAGTGTGATCGAGTCGATCTCCAAGGCGAAGAACGAGCCCTGGAAGTCGGCGTCATGTGCTTTTGCGTCAGTGGCCATGGTGATACCTCACTTGGTCCGTTCGAGGGCTTCGACGGCGAGCGTCACTTCTTCGGTCATCAGGTCGTCGCTGCCGACATCGAGGTCCGACGCCGACCACTTCGACGGCCAGACGTTGGTGAACGTCCACCGGCTGAGCTCGGTGCCCGCCATGTCGGT
The DNA here is from genome assembly GCA_043746045.1 of Actinomycetota bacterium. Lineage (GTDB taxonomy): Bacteria > Actinomycetota > Acidimicrobiia > Acidimicrobiales > Ilumatobacteraceae > WLMZ01. The sequence goes on from JAYTRT010000269.1 coordinate 4,660, forward strand.
GATCGCGATCGAGCCGTTCGTGCGGTAGTCCAACTTGCCATCGCGAATCTTCTTGGCCCAATCCCAGAATTTCTTGTCGGCGCTCAGCGTGCGCTTCAGGGTGATGTTCCCGTACTTGGTGGTGCCGGGCCGCTTCCTCGTCCGAGTGTCGCCCTTGAGCGTCGAGTCAGTTTTCTCGATGACTTCCATCTCGAAGCTGAGTCCACTGGCATCGGTGAAGAATCCTTCGATGCCGTTGTCGAGTTTGACGATGAACCAAGAGCCGATCATCTCGACGTCTTGGACCTCACCTGGTGTTGATACTGGCATGTCGCTCTCCCGTCCCTACGCCGGCCTCAGGCCGACGTCTCCTTGATCTGAGCGATGCGGAAGATGACGAACTCGGCCGGCTTGACCGGCGAGATGCCGACCTCGACGATGACCTTGCCCTGGTCGATCGACTCGGGCGGGTTGGTTTCGGCGTCGCACTTCACATAGAACGCCTGCTCGGCTGTTGCACCGAACAGCGCTCCGTCGCGCCAGAGGCCACGCAGGAACGAGCTGACGGTCCGCTTGAGGCCTTCCCACAATTGCTGGTCGTTCGGTTCGAACACTGCGTACTGGGTGCCGGCCATGATCGCGGTCTCCACCATGTTGAACAAGCGGCGGACGTTGATGTATGTCCAGTCGGTGTTCGATGACAGGGTCCGGGCGCCCCACACGCGGATGCCGCGGGTGCCGAACGGGCGGATGCAGTTGATGCCGATCGGGTTGAGCAACCCCTGCTCGGCCTTCGTGATGTTCATCTCGACGTCGAGCGCGCCGCGCACGATCTCGTTGGCGGGGGCCTTCCAGACGCCACGCTCGTTGTCGGTACGCGACCACACACCGGCCAGGTGGCCGCTCGGCGGCACCATGATCTCGGTGTCACCGTTGGTGGCGGCCGGGTTGGTGACCTTCAGCCACGGGTAGTACAGCGCAGCGAACTGCGAGTCGTACATGGCGACGTTGCTGCGCCATTCCTTGATCTGCTGCGGCGACATGCCGGGAGGCGCATCGAGGATGGCCATCCGGTTGGCCTGTCCCTCGCAATGGTTGATCAGTCCGAGCTGCACGGTCTTCCACAGGTTGAGGTCGATGCTGCCATCAGCTCTCGTCGCCGCAGTGATCAGGTCGGGGACCATTACCATCGTCACGTCTTCGGCGATGACCAGTCCGTTGATTCCCGTTCGGGCGGTCTCACTGCCGGCGAATGCCTTGCTCGAGACCGCGATCGGTGTCGCCGGAGCAGGCTCGATCGCGTAGGTGCCCGCCTGCAGGAGGGCGAGGTCGGGGTCGAGGTTGGTCAGGCTGGCGAGATCGATCTTGGTGGCCACCTTGACCTTTGTGCTCGTCGCGTTGACGGTGCTCTCGACCTTGTCGATGGTCAGCTTGTCGAAGCTCTCGACAACCTTGCCGCCTTCGACGACGTCGATCCGGAAGGTCGGCTGGGTGTCCTCTGGTGCGTCGTCGGCAACGGCGTCGGGAGAGACACTGACCGAGACGGTTGCGTTGGGCTCGACCGTGGTGAACTCGACCGCCGGCCCGAGCGTGCGGTCACCGGATGGGAGTGCCAGCGTGCCGGCGGTGGTCGCCGGCTCGGTGTTCGGAACACGAACGATGTAGGCGATGCTGCCACCGTTGTTGAAGTAGCCGTAGACCGAGTGCGGCAGCATCGCGCCGTTGACGAAGCCGCCGTACAGCGCCTCGTACTGGGTCCAACTGGTGACCAACCGGGGCTTGATGCCCTGCAGATCGGTCGGGTCGTCGGTCGGTGCCTTCTCCGTGAATCCGACGAATGCGGCGATCGCGGTGGCGCCGGCCGACAGGGTTCCCGAACTCGAGGAGACCTCCTCGACGTAGACGCCAGGGGTCAGATACGAAGTGGCCATGTGGAGCTCCTCTGTTGAAGTGTCCGAGCTGTGTGTACAAGACACAGCCCGCCGACACCAGAAAAGGCGCCGCCCGTTGAACGCTGTCCGCAGTCGAGTGAACGCTGTTTGAGCTTTCTCGAGGTCAAGATATCACGCCACGCGGGGCGGTCAAGGGGTGATCAGCCCAGATTGACGGATGTTGACGCAGGATTGACGATCGAGATCATGCCGCCGTAGACGCAGGCACATTTGCAGGAGTTGTTCAACGCCGGAATCTTGCCGATCAGCGTCGTCGGCGAGCCCGGTAGCCATGGCGCAGGCAGTACCGGCGTGCACATGCCGGGGGTGAGCACACCGAGCGCGGCAGTGGTCTGGGCTGCGGTGATCGGGTTGGCCAGGCTCGTGCACAGCCCGAACGGAGGGATGTTCACGAACGGAATGTTGTCCTGGATGGTGGCCACGGGGCGTGACTCGAACAGCGTTCGATTCAGCGGAAGCACGTTGAGCACCGACGGCGCCAGGCCCATCGGGCAGGTGAGCATCGCCCCAGCGAGCACGGGAAGTGGCATGGCCGGATCATACCCGTGGCGTTCTCGTGCGATCGGCGGGACGTGAGCGGTGAAGTGTCAGCGGCGAAGTGTCAGCGGTAGGACAGCTTCATCGATCCGACCAGTGGCGCGGCGTTGAAATCGGCCAGCACGCACAGGACCTTGTCGTCGTGGTGGTCGTTCCACGATGACAACGTCGGCACCAACCACGTCATCAACAACTTCGAGTCGAACACGCTGACGCCGACGTACGGCTCGAACGTGCCGGTGCACGAGCGCTCGGCGAACGCGTTCAATGCCTGGTCCCCGGGAAACACGTCGCTGCCGGTGTCGGCGACCACGGCGAAGATCTCGTGGGTGTGCGGCGTGGCGCAGTCGATCACCGGCAGCGCAGTGACCGTCTCGCCGAGGCTGTCGGGAACGTTCAGACACGTGCCAGGACCCTGGGTGGCCAGATCGAGCACCGGGGTGCCCGACGGCTTGCTGCTCGAACATCCGGCGACGGACAACGCCAGTACGGCGCCCATTGCCCCGATGACCCGTCGCGCACTCATTCGCGGTCGATGGTACGGCATCGCGCCGACGAGTGCAGTCGGGTCCGACGTCGAGCGTGCCACTACCACTCGTCGAGCAGTACGGCGAAGGGACCGAGGGTTGCCCTGTCGAGCAGTCGTCCGGCCTTGGTGAACTCGCGCTGCAACGCACGGACGACGAAGGTCATCGAGATCGCCTCGCATCCGGCAGCAGCGGCCAGGAAGGCCGCGCTCAGTGCCGCCGACTGGATGTTGCCGCCGGTCAGCTCGAGGTGTTCGGCCAGGAACGCCACGTCGATGTCGTCGTCGACGGCTGCGTTGGTGGTTCGCAACCATCGGTTCCAGATGCGCGCGCGTTCTGCGGGACCCGGCTTCGGAAAGTTGACGACGATGTGGATGCGCCGCCGGAAGGCCTCGTCGATGTTCTTGGGCAGGTTCGTGGCGAGGATCGTGAGGCCGTCGTAGGACTCGAGGCGTTGCAGGAGGTACGACGTCTCCAGGTTCGCGTAGCGGTCGTGCGACGACGAGACCTGCGTTCGCTTGCCGAAGATCGAATCGGCTTCGTCGAAGAACAGCACCATCGTCCCGTGTTCGGCGGCGGTGAAGATCCGCTCGAGATTGCGTTCGGTCTCGCCGATGTACTTGCTCACGACGCTCGACAGGTCGACGCGGTACACATCGAGACCGAGGGCCTCGGCGATGATCTCCGCCGACATCGTCTTGCCGGTACCGGGCGGGCCCTCGAACATCGCAACGACGCCCTTCGACGTCGCCGGCATCCGCCACTTCGTGTAGACGTCCTCGCGATGCACACACCGTTCGACGATGTTGTGCAGCAGCGAGGTCTGCAGCGGCGGCAGCACGAGATCATCCCAGTTGAAGCGCGGGTGGACGCGGACCGCGAGCCGGTCCATCGGCCCGCGGGCCAGCCGTCGGAATGCTTCGTCGACCCCGCCGTCGAGGCTGCGGGTGGCGCCCTGCAACAGCTGCAGCTGTTGCGCCGTGAAGCGCTTGCCGGACCGGTCGACGCCGGGGAACGCCGACGTCCATTCGAGTTCGCTGATCTCGCCGGGGGCGGCCTCGATCTCGACACGCTCGAGCGCCTCGATGTCGAGCAACGACGCCGGGTACTTCGACGAGACGACGAACCCGAGGTGGTCGGATCGTGTGATCCAACGCAGCGCAGTCGCGCTGAGACCGTCCTCGCCCACTTCGAGGATGACTCCGAGGCCGCGCAGGGTCGCCTCGCGAACGATTGCCTCCCACTCCTCGTTCGAGGCCGGCATGGGCACCACCAGCGCGCCCGTTGCCCACGATCGATGCAGGCCGGTCTCCAACCGGCGAACGCGATCGTCACCGTGGACGACGACGACACGATCGGTTCCGACTGGCGCACCGTTGACGACGAAGGCGGCGGCTGGAACGCCGGCGTCGCGGGACTCGTCGCCCACCAGTGCCCAGCCGACGGAGGGCGCGAGCTGCACGGCTCGGCCGGCCCATGGGCCGGGCGACATCGTGATCAAGCAGGCACGTCGTATGCGGCTGTCGTCGGCGACGGCCAGCGGTCCGAGGTGGTCGACGCCGAACAGGTGGCCGATCGCCTCGAGGGTGAGATGACCGTGCGCACCATCACCGAGCAACTGAGCGACCTGACGCTGGCGGCGAGTGTTGATGTCGACCGCACAGATCAGCGAGAACACCTCGGCCTCTTCCACGGACAGGTCGGCGTGGTGCACGATCCTGCCGTACGGCGTCTCTGCCCAGTCGGCCGCCGCGAAGCGTGCCCGTGCCTGCTCGACGTCGGGGCCGTTGGCCTCGGCGTCGGTTCGGCCGATGCTGTCGAGCAGTACGTCGGCCAACTCTGTCCAGGTGCCCGTGGGTCGGGTCAAAGGGAGCCCTCCTCGGGGTCGCACATCTTGACAGTCGCATGACCGCGGACTGTGCACGTCATCTCACGGACGATGGTACTCTTCGCTCGCAGCCGTTGCGGCCGACCGGAGGGCAGTCTCATGCAGAGATACGCGGAACCAGGAATCGATGGCAAGGAGTCCGACGGTCGTCGGGAGTTCGCTGGTCGCATGCGCGCTACAGAGCGCAGGGGTGAGCGCCTCGGCGAGATCCTGCGCAGCGAGAAGCGCCACGAGGGCGACGGTGACGTCGCGACGCGCAGCGAGGGCGACTTCCCCACCTACGAAAAGATCGCCGGCGACGGAACTGTCAAATCCGCATGCGAAGCAGCATGGGCCGAGACCAAGTCGACCACCGTCGACGGCGCTCGTCGCGAGCAGGGCTTCTGGGTCCGTTGGAACAGCGAGAGCGAAGCGTTCAGCATCACGGGTCACGGCGCCGGCACTGTCGTCGGCAACGACAAGGGCGCAGTGGTCTCGCTGCCCAAAAAGCCCGCCGACGCCGGCGCTGAATACACCGTGGCCAGCTTCCACACCCATACTCCCACCTTCTTCCGCAACGGCAATCGACCGACCGGCCCGTCCGCGGCCGACCTGTCGTGCGACAGGTCCGACAACGTCGCCGGCTTGGTGTACGACTACTCGGCCGCGATGTCCATGGCGCGCAGTCCGATCGACTCACCGGCCAAGCTGTACAGCACTGGCAATCAACGCACAGGCAAGCCGACAGCAGCCGTGAAAGCCACACCAGCCGCGACACCGGTCGCCGCTCCAGTGCCCGTGAGCGTCTGAGCCGATCGTGGACGATCAGCAAGCAATCGACTTCGCCAGGAAGGCCATCGTCGGCAAGGCAACGCCGGACGACGATGCTTCGGTGACCGTCACTCGCGAAGGCGAGATCCTCCACGACTTGGTGATCGTCGAATTCGGCCAGTACAACCCGCCAGGAACCCGCGGCCCCGACTTCGCTGCACGTGTCACGCTCGACGCGAAGACCGGCGAGGTGAAGGACCTGCAAGTCGGCTGATCTGCATCGGCGGCTCGAGAACCTGGGTTCCGAACCGTCCCTCATTGCTCTCCCGGGGTCAGCCGCGCAGTGTTCCGCGCGGCGGTGCGAATTCTCGAGTATCGCTGGGTGGCCGCGTACGCGACGCGTGAGATGACAACTCGGGTTGTCGGGGTGGTAACCCCGGTTGTCGCCCGGCCCTTTCTGAGCTGCCGGCCGCCGCCTGTGTTCCGGGGAAATGCAAGAGGGTCGAACTGCCCGCTCCCAGCCGCAGGAGCCGACTGACCGTCTCGATCTACTGGCGCCCACACGACGTATCCCGACATCGACGCGCAGGTCGAAGCGCTGCACGCGTGCCCGCTCGATGCTGCAGAGTATCTGCTCGGTGATCTGCTCGGGTATTGGTTGCGAGAGGACCGAGCGATGTTCGGGGGTCTGGTGGCCAGGACTCGGTACGAGCTGAGAGCGCCGATGGACGGCCGCGACATGCTTGCGGGCTTGGAATTCGTCGTTTGTCGTTGTGGCATTCGAGTGGCATGATTGTGGCATGACGCGAACCCGACTGAGCACCACGGTGGACCGAGATCTCCTCGATCATGCGCGCAGGACTCGCGAGGGGTCGAGCGATGCTCAGATTATCGATGCAGCGTTGGCGGCCCTGCTTGCACAGAATCGAGCAGCGGAGATCGATGCCGCGTATGACGGCGCATATTCAAACCACCCGATCGACGAGCCTGACGAATGGGGTGACCTTGGTTCGTTCCGTGAGGCAGTCTCACGATGACGGAACTCCCTCACCGTGGGGAGGTGTGGTGGTGCGAGCCACCGGAGATCGGCCGCCGACCAGTAGTGGTCTTGTCTCGTGACGCTGCGATCCCACGACTTCGCCGAGCCCTGATCGCGCCATGCACGACCACGATTCGCGGACTGGCGAGTGAGGTCCTGCTGGAGCCAAAGGAAGATCCAATTCCGCGTCGGAGTGCCGTCAACCTCGACTCCGTGGAGTCGGTGTCCGTCGTGCTTCTGGTCGAGCGAATCGGCCGACTCAGCGAGGCGCGTATGCGCCAGATTTGTGCTGCGCTCGAGGTCGCGACTGATTGTCGGTGACACGGCTCGTCGCGTTCGGATACCAGTTCTCCCCGCCATCACAACGATAGCTCAGGGGTGGGGGCTTGCCGCAAGGACCCCCTTTGTGCTGTCAATGTCGGCCGTCGGCTGACTGATTCGCCAGTGCGGCATCGGAGGCAATGAGATGAGTACGACGAATTCGACGGATGGTCCCGAACGGGATGCAGAGCACGTGCGGTCCCGATCGTCCAACTCGGCCGGCAGGTATGTGCTGGGTCTGGAAGAGATCGACCAGACGCAAGTTGCACTGGTCGGTGGCAAGGGCGCCCACCTCGGTGAGCTGATGCGGATCGACGGCGTCCGCGTGCCGCCTGGCTTCTGCGTGACGACCATCGCGTTCCGCAGGATCATGGTGCAGGCATCGTCGATCGATGACCAGCTCGATCAGCTGTCGGGCCTGAGTCCGGACGATCGCGAGTCGATCAGCATGCTCAGCGCAGAGATCCGCAGCGCCATCGAGCGGATCGCCGTTCCCGAGGACGTGGCGGCGGACATCCGCGGGGCGCTCGAACGGCTCGGCGAGAACGTCGCCTACGCCGTGCGATCCAGCGCGACTGCCGAGGACATGCCGACGGCCTCGTTTGCCGGGCAGCAGGACACGTACCTGAACGTCATCGGTCCGGCGGCGGTCCTCGAGCACGTCAGCCGGTGCTGGGCGTCGCTGTTCACCGAGCGGGCCGTGACCTACCGTCAGCGCAACGGCATCGACCACAGCGAGGTCGACATGGCCGTGGTCGTGCAGCAGATCGTCGTGCCGACCGCGGCCGGCATCGTGTTCACCGCAGACCCCGTCACATCGAACCGGAAGGTCGCAACGGTTGAGGCCAGCTTCGGCCTCGGGGAGGCCGTCGTCTCCGGACTTGTGAACGCCGACGTCTACCGAGTGCGCGACGACGAGATCGTGGCGAGGACGATCTCCACCAAGCTGATTGCCGTCAGCGCCCTACCGGCGGGCGGTACGGAGCAACGCGCGATCGAGCCTGCGCGGCAAGCGCAGCCGGCGTTGACCGATGCGCAGGTGGTTCGGCTCGTGCAGCTCGGCCGACGGATCGAAGCGCACTTCCGCTGCCCCCAGGACATCGAATGGTGCCTCGTCGACGATGAATTCCACATCGTCCAGGGCCGGCCGATCACGACGATGTTCCCGGTCCCCGAGATCGGCGACGACCAGAACCACGTCTACGTCTCCGTCGGTCATCAGCAGATGATGACCGACCCGATGAAGCCCCTCGGGCTGTCGCTGTGGCAGTTGACGGCGATGATTCCGATGTACGAGGCCGGCGGCCGGCTGTTCGTCGACGTCACTGCGCGCCTGGCCTCGCCGGCGAGCCGCGCTGGCGTCCTGGACGCACTCGGGAAATCGGATCCGCTGATCGGCGACGCGCTGCAGGCCATCCTCGATCGCGGCGACTTCATCCCCATGCTGCCGGACGAGGTCGTTGGCGTCGCGCCGGCCGGCGGCGCTGCGCCGGCCGCACCGGCGCCGATCGTGACGGATCCGGGCATCGTCACCGGATTGAAAGAGCGCAACCAAGCGTCGATCGCCGCAATGCAGCGCGACATCGACGCGAAATCCGGAGTCGCACTGCTCGACTTCATCCTCGATGACATCCCTGAGTTGAAGCGGTTCCTGTTCGAACCGCTCAGCCATCAGGTCTTCATGGGCGCGATGGACGCTTCGGGTTGGCTCAACGAACACCTGCAGGCGTGGCTGGGGGAGAAGAACGTGGCCGACTCACTCACGCAATCAGCGCCGGGCAACGTCACCTCGGAGATGGGACTGGCGCTGCTGGGTGTCGCAGACGCGATCAGGCCGTATCCCGAGGTGGTTGCATTCCTGCACGACATCGTCGACGAAGATCGTGAAACCGACCACGTCGACGACGACGGTTTCTTGGACGAGCTGCCAAAGCTCGACGGCGGCCACCAAGCGCACGCCGCGATCCTCGAATATCTCGACACCTACGGCATGCGCTGCGTCGGCGAGATCGACATCACTCGGCCGCGTTGGAGTGAACATCCGATCGCGCTGGTGCCACTGATCCTCGGCAACATCAAGAACTTCGAGCCGGGCGCCGGCGAGCGGCGCTTCGAGCACGGGCGGTTGGAGGCGTTGAACAAGGAACAGGAAATTCTCGAGCGCCTGCGCGCCCTGCCGGACGGCGACGACAAAGCCGCCGAGACCAAGCAGATGATCGATCGCGTGCGAACCTTCATCGGGTACCGGGAGTACCCGAAGTACGGCATCGTCTGCCGCTACTCGGTCTACAAGCGGGCCTTGATGGCCGAGGCCGAGCGTCTCGTCCAGGCGGGAGTGATTCGTGAGCGGGACGACATCTTCTTCCTCACCGTGCAGGAGCTGCGCGACGTCGTGCTCACCAACCGCGTCGACCACCAGCTCCTCGTCGACCGCAAGAACGCGTTCATTTCGTATGGAACCCTGACACCACCGCGGGTGCTGACATCGGAGGGCGAGGTCGTCGCCGGAGCGTATCGACACGACAACGTGCCAGAGGGTGCGCTCGTCGGCCTGCCGGTCTCTGCAGGAACCATCGAAGGTCGGGCCCGGGTCATTCTCGACATGGCCGACGCCGATCTCGAACCCGGCGACATCCTGGTCACCGCCTACACCGACCCGAGCTGGACGCCGCTGTTCCTCGCGATCAGCGGTCTGGTGACCGAGGTCGGGGGACTGATGACCCACGGCGCGGTGATCGCACGCGAGTACGGCCTGCCCGCCGTTGTCGGGGTCGAGCACGCCACGCGGCTGATCCACGATGGGCAGCGGATCCGCGTCGATGGAACGAACGGGTTCATCGAGTTCCTCGAACTGATGTGACGACTCGGACCTCGCCGAGGCTTCGTTCCTCGATCTCGACCGGATCGCGATCCGCCGCCGCGTCGTTCGACTCACCTTCGTGGATACCGATCTTGGCGTGGATCCTGCGCATCCAGTTCGGCGCCCACCAGTTGGCGTCGCCGGCCAGTCGCATGAACGCCGGGACCAGCAGTCCGCGGATGATGGTGGCATCCATCACCACGGCGAGAGCGAGGCCGAGGCCGAACATCTTGATGAACGTCACACTGCTGGTGCCGAATGCCGCGAACGTCACCGCCAACAGTGCCGCAGCTGCGGTCACGATCCGTCCTGTTCGCTCCAAGCCCAGTGCAACGGCCCGCGTGTTGTCGTGCGAGCGGTCGTACTCCTCCTTGATCCGTGAGAGCAGGAAGACCTCGTAGTCCATCGACAGCCCGAACGCGATGCAGAACATCAGGATCGGCATCGAGACGTCGAGCGAGCCGTCGGCGGTGAAGCCGAGCAGGCCCGAGCCGTGACCCTCCTGGAAGATCCAGACCATCGCCCCGAACGTGGCAGTCAGGGAGAGCAGGTTGAGCACGATTGCCTTGACCGGCACGAGGACACTGCCGAACACGAGGAACAGGAGGACGAACGTGATCAGCGCAATCAGGGCGAGGGCGAGTGGCAGATGGTCGGCGATGGCAGCTTTGGTGTCGAGCAACTCGGCCGCTGGGCCTTCGACGCCGGTCCGGAACGGTGAATCGAGCGAGCGGATGTGTTCGACCAAGGCCTCTCCGGCGCTCGAGCGCTGGACCACAGCGGGAGTGACCGACAGGTACACGCCACCGCCGGCCGCCGCGAACGCCGTACTGCCTGCGTCGGCCGCGGCGGTGAGATTGCCGTGCTCGTACGTGCCGGTGACGGTCGTGACTCTCGTGACGTTGTCGAGCTCAGAGACCCGTGTTGCGTAGGCGGCCAAGGACGCCCTGTCACGCTTCGCATCGGCGGCCGGGACCACGATCGCGAACGCGTCGCTGTTGTTCGACACGAAGTCCTTCTGCAGATGTTCGGCGACCTGACGAGCATGCGAGCCGGCCGGCAGTGAGTTCGTGGTCGGGAGGCCGAAGTTCACCCGCAGGAACGGGGTGCCGAGCACGACGAGGAGGGCGACAGTTCCGACGGCGATCGGGATCGGCCGACGCATCACCCATTGCGCCAACGCGTGCCAGAACGTGCTCCCAGTGACGTCGGCTCCACCGCTGCCTTTCGTCCGGTGGCGGCGCAGGCTCAACGAGTTGACGCGGTGACCCGCGACGGCCAGCAGCGCCGGCAGCGAAATCACAGCGGCGGCGGCGGCGATCAGCACGACCGAGATGCCGGAATACGCGAACGATCGCAGGAAATACAGCGGGAACACGAGCAGTGCAATGAGCGAAGCGGCGACGACGAATGCGGAGAACGCAATCGTCCGTCCCGCTGTTTCGACCGTTCGCACCACTGCGTCGTGTGGGCTGAGGCCACGTGCCAGTTCCTCTCGGAAGCGGCTGACCGTGAACAAGCTGTAGTCGATCGCCAGACCGAGTCCGAGCGCCGTGGTGAGGTTGATCGAGTAGATCGAGACGTCGGTGATCGAACCGATCACGAACAGGCTGAGGAACGTTCCTGCCACGGAGACGACGGCGACGAGCAACGGCAGGCCGGCGGCGACGAGTCCACCGAACACGATGACCAGCAGGATCAGGGTGATCGGCACGGACAGGCCCTCCGCTTTGCCGAGGTCGGACCCGATCTGGTCGTTGAGTTCGACGCTCAGCGCGGAGCGCCCGCCGATCTGCACGGTAACGGCGTGTGTCGTGTCGATCTTCTTCACGAGGTCGGCGATGTCGTTGACCTGCTTGTCGTCGTCCACCCTGGCAACGATCAGCGCGCTCGTTCCGTCCCGGCTGCGCAGCTGTGGGCTCGATGTGTCGGACCAGTAGGAAACCACCTGGCCGACATGTGGTGTCGCTCGGAGTTGGTCGGTGATCGTCCGGCCAACGGTGGCCACCGCAGCGCTGTCGACGCTGTTGGTGCTCCCTGCTTGCGCGGTCACGAGCAGGACGACGTTCGGATCACCGGTCGCGAAGTTGGCCTGCATGAATGCACGGGCCTTTGTGGATTCTGCGCTCGGATCGTCGAAACCTCCGCCGTGCAGCTTGCCGAACGCGCCCACGCCGAGGAACCCGGCGAGGGCCACGAACACGACGGTGAGAGCGAGGACGAGGCGGCGGCGACGGACGGTGAATCGGCCGAGTCTGGTGAAAAACATGGCAACTCCTCAGAATGACAGTGACGCAATGGGTGACGTCGATGGGGCCGGTGATGGGTGAACCCCTGCAACTCTCCGCTTCTGCGCCGGTAAGCGCATCGGTCTCGGAGCTGCGTGCAGCAGTTCAGCGGGCCGATTCCTCTGCCGCCCGTCTCATACCGTGGTACGACACGCCGCGGTTCCTGAGGCGGATGCGGAGACGTGTGCGCACGGGTAAGTTCGCAGTGTGGCATTGGACGTCGAGGGTCGAGCGAACTCGACATCGCAGCGTTGTATGAAGTGGCTGTCGAGCAGCGCGATCGTGTTTCCACTTGCTGTCGTGATCGTGGCCGTGACCACATTCGGCACCGTCACACCGGATCTCGCCATCGGCGCCTTCCTGCTGATCGCGCTCGCGCCGTGGGCGCTCGTGGCGCTCGAGATCGACCTACCGCCGTTGGTGCTCGTGGTCACCACGGTTGTCGTGGTCGGCTGGCTCGTGTTGCGACTCAACGATGCCGGAACGATGTTCCTCGCCATCGTTGCGATCAGCTGGGCAGGTGCGCGCGGCGCGCGCCTGGCAACTGTCGTCTGCTTCGTCGGGTCCGCAGCGATTGTGATCACAGCCGCAGCCCTGCATCACGAATCGTTCGTCCACGAGGGCACGATCGCGT
>JAYTRT010000270.1:0-1836 GCA_043746045.1 Actinomycetota bacterium
GTGAGATTGAGGATCACGGCAGACGCATCACCCGGAACTCCGACCCGACCGGTGATCTGCACCGGCGTGACGGAGCCAGCCGAGCGCTGGCCACCACCCTGCTGGACGCCGTCCGCAGTCGTGAAACCGACCCGCGTGTCGAGCACACGCGCCGGGACCGTCGCGATGACGCTGGAGCCCACAGGAACATAGCCATCGACATCGACGACGAGATCAGTGTCGACCTGGACGTAGATGCACACTGTCCCGCCACTGCCGATCTTGGTGACGACGGCGTTCGGCACCGTCGAGCCGCTCACAGAATTCAGGTTGGATGCCGTCGGCTGCGCCGTTCCACAGGGGTAGACGGTGACGAAACCGGTTCCGACCGAGTTCGTGGCTGTCACGTTCAGCGCAGCGGCCGTTGCAGTTGCTGCGACTCCGCCCCGTCCAGAAATGATCAGTTGCATCGTGGTGCCGGCCTTCATTGTTCCCGTGCCCGCGAACTGACCGTCGACGGTCGTCTGCCCGGCTCGCGTGTCGGCGAGCCGAGCCGGAGCGAGTGCCACGAAATCCTTCGATGTCCCGATCGGGTCGACACTTCCCTGGTACTGGATCCTGTGGAGTTTGCTGTCGCCGTTGGTCACGTAGAACAACGCTGTCGAAGAACCCTGCGTCACGAATGTCATGTCGACGATCACGCCCGACGTCTGCGCGAACGGGTTGCTGTAGTCGACCTTGCCAGCAGCTGTATAGGTGAACACCTTGCCGCAGCCGCCGTCAGCGAACAGGTACGAACCGTTGAACTGAGACGGCCACACACCATTCGGGACGAAGGCACCCGCAGTGATGAACGAACATCCGATGCTGTGCGGATAGTCGGTCAACGGATCGGTGAATCCAGCGGGCGGCGGTGGGCAGTTCGTCGTCGAGCCGACGTTGCAGTACCCCTCACGACTCTTCCAGCCGAAGTTGAGTCCCTTGCCACCCTGGTCGACTTCTTCCCACGTGCTCTCACCGACATCGTTGATGAAGAAGCGACTGTTGCCGGTGTTCGGATCGAATGCGAAGCGGTAGGGATTGCGGAGCCCGTAGTCGTAGATCTCCGTGCACTTCGTCGTCGTCGGGGCCGCGACGCCAGCAGTCGCGCATGACGCCCCATCGGGGTTGCCGACAAATGGGTTGTCCGCCGGCACACCACCATCGAGAGTGAGTCGCAGGATCTTGCCATTGAGCAGGCTGAGGTCCTGCGCTGCGGCGACGGGCGCCGACGCTCCACGAGGCGAGTTCGTCCCACCGTCCCCGACGGACACATAGAGATCGCCATCGCCACCGATCTCGAGATTGCCACCGTTGTGATTGCCGGCGGGGATGTTCATGTTGTCGAGCATCACGCGCTCGGACGCCGCAACGATCGTGTTCCCGGTCATCGTGAATCGGCTGACGCGATTGAATCGGCCGGTCGGGCTGCCGCAATTTCCGGCGTTGTGTGTGTAGTACAGATAGACGAAGCCATTGCTGCTGAACGCCGGATCGACGGCCGCCCCGAGAAGTCCCTCCTCCGAGTCGGCGCACACCGCCAGCCTCACCGCATCAGCTGCTGCGATCGTCCCGTCCGCGAGCAGGACGCGAACGGCACCACCCTTCTGTGTGATCAGCGCCCGTCCGTCGGGCATCGCCGTGATACCGGTGGGCCCGGCCAATGGATTCCCAGCTGGGTTGGCGATCACCACGTCGGTGAAGCCGGTGGGCAAGGCTGCCGACGCCGGCGGTGCGCCGACCCATCCGGTTGCTGACATCACGGCCGCGGTGGACACCAGGGCGAGTATTCGACGCATTCACTTCTCCTTGTAGTGC
>JAYTRT010000271.1:0-5950 GCA_043746045.1 Actinomycetota bacterium
GCATCGTGCGTAGCAACGTCCGCAACAGTTTCGGCTCGAGCACGACCGACGCCACCGGCGTGAAGACCAGCATTCAGATGACGTTGATCGACGTGTCCACCGGCAAGCCGCTCCCTGGTGCGGCGGTCTACATCTGGCACTGCGACGCCGCTGGACGGTACTCGATGTACTCCCCTGGCGCGACGAACGAGAACTATCTCCGCGGGGTGCAGACGACCGACGCCAGCGGACTCGTGACGTTCCTCAGCTACTACCCGGCGTGCTATCCGGGTCGTTGGCCGCACATCCACTACGAGGTCTACCCGAGCGTCGACGAGATCACCCAGTCCTCGAACAAGATCGCGACGTCCCAGATGGCCTTGCCCGACGAGGTCAACAAGGCCGTGTTCGCAACGAGCCTCTATTCGGCGAGCGTCAGCAGCTACTCACAGATCTCGTTGGCCACCGACATGGTGTTCAGCGACGGGACAACGAACGAGACGCCGACGGTCACTGGCGACGTCAGTGCCGGATACACGATCGCAATGAACGTCCCGGTCAGCGTCTGAGTCAGCGTCCTGAGTCAGCGTTCTGGTTCAGGTTTCTGAGCCAGCGTTCTGGTTCAGGTTTCTGAGCCAGCGTTGTGAACCAGCGGTTCGAGCGACTGCATCCTTGCTCGGTCACCGGCGTCGAGGGCGAACGGATGACGAGACGAGGTCACGGGTCGTGGCGAACGCTCGTGACGCGTTGACGTGTGGCGGGCAGGGCAAGGATTTCGGCTGCTTCGGCGCATGTTGCTGTTGGTCGACCGACCTCGGCACATAGGGCGACGGCTTCTTCGACCAGTTCGAGATTGGTCGGTGTGCGGTCGCCGCCGTAGAACTCGAGTCCGATGTGCAGGTGCCCACCGCGCTCGAGGGCGATTCGACCGACGTCGTTGCGGACGATGTCGCCGCCGACAGCGGACACTGCCCACGGGACGTCGCAATCACCGAGGATGTCCAGATAGGCATCGAGTCCTGCACGTGACACGGGCAGCCCGAACGGCGCTCCGAGCAGACCCTGCTCCTCGGCGAGATAGAGCTTGATCATCGTTCCGGCGGGCAGTTGGCCGGCGCGCCAGTATGCGAGAGCGGTGCGTAGGAAGCCTGGTTCGTAGATGGCCAGGCTCGGCCCGAGGGCGTGAGTTCGATGTAGTTCGAACACGTCGCGAATGCGGTCGAACGGGTTGGCGTAGACGAATGCGCCCGTGGGCAATCCGTCGTCACCCAGTCTGCCGAGGTTCAGCGAACCGGGATCGAGCAGACCGATCCGCAAACCTGCCGCGGCCAAGATCGGCAGGTGCCCGAAGCTCATTCCGCTGGCACCGAAGTTCACTGTTGGATACAGCAGTGCGTCCGGACGCTGCGCCCACACCGGGCCGAACCCGGCGAGATACCGCTCGGCCACTTCCTGGTCAGGTCCACCGACAGGATCGCAATGAGCGTGGATGATCGATGCGCCGGCCTCGATGCATCGCACCGATTCTGCGGCAATCTCGTCGGGTGACTTCGGCACATTCGGGTTGACGGCTCGAGTGGTCGACCCATTGATCGCGACCTCGATGATCACCGGTTGCGGCATGCCGAGATCATTGTCCGCAGCACGTCGAGATGACGACCCGTACTGTTGATCGACCTGACCCCCGTCGACTGCGGGGCGCTCCGTCTGCGAAGCTGCGACGCTCGTGAGTCTCTTGATCGGAGAACCGTCTGATGTTCGCGTTGGGTATCGCTGATCAGCACGACACACGTCAAATCGGTGCCGCAAAGACGGTCGGGCCGGCCTCGCCGACGGGCGTTCCCGACGCCGGTTTCGAGAGGATCCAGCGGATGGATGCACCAGCGGTTGTTCGAGCGATCGCTGAAGCCGGCTGGCCATCTGTGGTGTTGCTCGGTCAGCTGACCGGTGGCGCGGTGGGGCCGTTGCGGTCTTGCAGGAGCAAGCGATCGGCCAGCCCGTCGACGAGGTCACCATGGAGTTGATCGATCAACTTCTGCAGTTCTCCGAGCTCCGTCGCGGCCTGCTCGGAGGCACAGCGTTCGCCCGAATCCCCATGCCGCTCTTCCTTCGATCTGATGGCCCGGGATTCTGCATCCATCGGACGCTCTACCAGTTCAACCATCGAACTGCCGCTGTCATGTCGGCCATCGAAGCAGTCATCGATACACCCGATGACGACTTCCTCGTCGGGAACGACATCGTCCACTTCGACTACCACGTCGGCAACGTCCTCGTCGATCCCACGCGGGGCGGTCGCATCTCGGCAATCGTCGATTGGGGTGGCGCGCAGCCGGGACTGGTCGAGTTCGACCTCGCGCTGTTGGTGTTCGACCTCAGCTGGCGTGCACCGGGCGCGATCCAACAACGCGTCGAACGCCATCTCATCGAAACTGCTGACGCAGCGCTCTTCGCCAAAGTGTGGGCCCATGCCGCGCTCAGACTTGTCGATTTCACGATTCGCCATTACCCGAACGATGTCGACGACTGGACTGACGTGGCGGCGCGCCACCTCGACATTTCTGGGGGTACACCTCTGTGATCGGTCGGGTCAGAACGAACGGGTCAGTGTCGATTCGGCCAGCGACGCTCGCCGACACGACTGCTCTCGTCGCCGGAAGGGACGTGGAATTCAGGCGCTTCCTCGGCGACGGAGTGGATGATCCCGTGCCGAAGTTCTGCATCGAGATCGCGGGTGACGTCGTTGGTTGGGTCGACTACGACACCGACCGAACGTGGTTGCAGGTCGGCGAGGTGAACGTCGGCTACAACGTGTTCCCTGACCACCGCGGGCAGGGGACCGCCACGATCGCAGTTGCTCTGCTTTTCGATCACCTGGCTGACGAGACCGAACACACGGTGGCGACTCTGTTGATCGACCGACGCAACGAACGCTCGATCGCTGTGGCCGAACGGCTCGGTTGCGAGCGACAGCCTGACTTCGACGGCAACGTTTTTTTCAAACTCGTGGTCGGAGACTGAACGCCCCAACGTCACAGATCGCCATTCGCGCGATTGCCCGAAATCAGGCGCGCGGCCGATCTCCCCGGGACGATCTGCCTCGAGCGATCTGGCGGAGAGGGACCGTCCCGTGGATGACCAAGACTGTGAACTCTGCCATGCGAAGGAGACGAACGCACCAGTCGCAACTGCCGCTTGATGGGGAGCTGGGTGCGAGGAACTGGACCAAGGTACATCGGCCTCGCCGTCCGTGCCGAGGCGTCAAACAACCCAATAAACATCACAATTGAACGGTTGATTGGTAGGTTTATGGTGTTCTATGAGGAGCTTTCAGCGTGGCACAACCATGGACCCCGTGCCAGGGGTCGTTGTCGCGACGTTACGCGCCATCGACCTCGCCGCGGGTGCCGAGGCGAGATACGTGGATCAACTTCCTCAGCTCGTGGGAGGTCTCCGAGAGCAAGCGCGGGTGGAATCGATCACGGCATCATCGGCGATCGAGGGAGTCGTCGTCGAAGAGGTTCGCGTTCGTGCGCTGGTGTCTGCGAACCCACCGAGGTTTCGCAACCGATCCGAGAAGGAGTTCGCCGGCTACCGCGCCGCGCTCGACTACCTCCACCAGCAGGACGCGGGAACGCCCTCGATCGGCCTGATCTTGCATCTGCACCGGCTGCTGTTCAGCTTCGTCGACGGTGGTGGCGGTCGGCTCAAGCTGGATGACAACCTGGTGATCAACCGTCACGAGGACGGCACAACGACCACGCGGTTCGAGCCGGTCCCTGCAGCGGAGACCGAGCACTACGTGTCCGAGCTCGTCGACCGAACGAACGAGGCTCTTGCAGCCGGCGTGGTCCATCCGATGTTGATCACGGCTGCGTTCGCGCTCGACCTGCTTTGCATCCACCCGTTCGCTGACGGCAACGGCCGTGTGGCCCGGCTGATGACGACGTATCTGATGAACCGCAGCGGCTATGGCGTCGGACGGTACGTCAGCCTCGAGCAACTCATCTACGAGACGAAGGACGACTATTACACTGCGCTCAGCGCGTCGACGACCGGATGGGTCGACGACGGAGCGCATGACGTCTGGCCGTGGGCGAGCTATTTCCTCGACTGCGTCGCCGATGCCTACGAGCGGTTCGCCGACCGCATCTCGACGGGCACGAACGGCGGAACGAAACAGGATCGCATCCGTGACTTCGTGCTGCTCCATGCGCCGGTCGCCTTCTCGATCTCGGACATCCGTCGCGCTGTGCCTGGAGTGTCCGACCAGACGATCCGGTTGGTGCTGACCGAGCTGAAGGCGGCCGGAAGGGTCACCGTGGATGGCTCGGGCCGTGGTGCAACCTGGCAACGACGCTGAGCGACCAGCGCCTCACACCGCCCGAGCTACGCGAAGCCCACCGGGACAGAGCGACGCGTATCACTGTGCTCGAGAAGGCCAAGCTGCGCTGAGTTCCGTTGGAATCCGTACACGCCTGGCTGCCGTCAGATGAATGATCATCGCGGCGAGCAGCAGGCATCCGATTGCTGAAGCGGTGGTGATGACAGCTGCAGTCACGTGTTGGATTCGTACAAGGCCAAGATGACGCCGCCTCAGCGCAAGTGCCACGAGCGTTATGGCGATGGCGCCGCCGACGCTCCATAGCGCCGTCGGATGGAACTTCACACATGCGAGCAAGCCCGCCGCAGTAGCGGTTACTGCGCCGACGATCCACGTCAGGTCGTCCATGACCTCTGACGCGTATCAGGAACCGCGCCTTTGCTCTGCAGCTCGCTCCCATCCTTGCGTTCCACGCATCGCTCGACCTTCGACCAGGCTGAAGCGATGGTCTCCATCGGCACATCTTCTGGTCGACGGCGACGTAGGCCGCGAGACGGTGGCCGGGGCAGACGTGACCCCGTCGACGTCGAACACGTGCGGGAAGTTCTTCCGAACCGTGCCTGTCACTCCCGCCAGAAGGCTTCGCCTGAGAAGTCCGTGGACACTATGTGCACACGGCACACGGCAGCGAATTTTACCGTCGAGAGCAGTATCAGTTCCGAGCGTGCAACGCTCTGAGCTGGGCAAACACTGGAGCCGGGTGCGAGGATCGAACTCGCCACCTCATGATTACAAGAAAGAAATAGAACGGTCTCTCGGTGCTGACCTGCACGTTTGTAGACTTGAGGGGACCCTCGGAGCAGTCGAAACACCCCGTGAACGGACGACCGTCCCCAATAGTCCCCAACTTTCGCTGCAGGATCGGGCGTCGCCTTCACGCTGACTAGCGTGCTGCCGTGCGGCGAATACCAGACTCGAATGACAGGTTACGAGAGTCACTTCTTCGCATGCTCGTCGAGAGCCCAACGACGGACTACTTCCGCAGTGCGATTCACGCCATGTCGTTGGCAGACGCGGAGATTCTCGTGAGCCCGGAGGCGGTAAAACGATCGCTGAAGGTGGTTCGTCCGACGCTCAAGGGACGACAAAGGAAGACCGCGTGTTTGACATTTCGTCTATGGCTTCGGTGCGAACTCGATCAAGGCTCGACGGGCCGGCGGGAGCTAATCAACCACGGGCAGCGTCGAATGCAATCGTTAGCAAGGATCGTCGGATACCGCGGTCTCTCTGGCGACGGGCGCAGATGATCAGGCTCCTGCACTGAGTTCGGCGCAGACCCGCGTCATCGTCTGGGAGACTTCGAGATGCCCAGAATTCCCACGCAACCACTGATGCTCGATACGGCCCAGTTTGCGGACGTGAAGGCCGCAATCAAAGCCGTCGACGTACCAAAGCCCTTTCAGCATCTGGCAAAGCAGATCTTGAACACGTACAAGGGGCGAGATGGAGAGTGGAACATGACGCTCCTGTTCTTCCAGAGCGCTGTCACGCGAGCACGCGGACTCCACGAATCGATCGTGCGCGAGATCCGTGACGGCAACCCTCACGCCGCCATCTCGCTTCTGCGAGGGCTGGCCGAAACAGTCG
>JAYTRT010000272.1:0-1827 GCA_043746045.1 Actinomycetota bacterium
CGCGCCGCTGCCACGTCGACATCGTCGATGCCGTTGACCTGGAGGTCGACGAAGCCGGGAACGAGTGTGATGTCCGGAGTGATCGCATCGGTCGGTTCGATCGCCGTGATCGTGCCCGTGTCGTCGAAGAACACCAGGCCGGGACCGGTGAGTCCCGCCGAGGTCAGGATTCTCCGAGCCGCGGTCGAAGGCACGTGTGTACAGTACGCGCAATGATCGCCGCCGGAGAGCATCTCTCGACGCGGGATCAGATCGTGATCGAAGCGTTGCACTGCTTTGCCGAAGCCGGGTACGACGGAACCTCGCTGAACGACATCGCTGCAGCCGTGGGTATCCGCCGGCCCAGCCTCCTGCACCACTTCGCTTCGAAGGAGGTTCTCTACGGCGAGGTTTTCGAGCGTCTCCTGTCGGACTGGTTCGACCGCCTCGCCGATGCGATCGGAATCGACCTCCGCGGTTGGTCGAAGGTGGAGTCGGTGCTGATCGCGGGGTTCCGGTTCTTCAGCGACAATCCCGAGTACGTCCGCTTGATGCGACGCGAGGCACTGGACAACGGCGCCCACCTCGGCATCGACCTGTCAGGCGTTCTCCGGCCGGCGTTCGACAACGCAGCCGGCTACTTCCAGCGCGAGATGGCCGCCGGCAACTTTCGGCAGCACGATCCGGAGCAGTTGTTGCTGACCGGATACGGGGCCCTGCTCAGCTACTTCTCGGATGCGCCGTTCCTCGGCGGACTCCTGGACGACGAACCGCTGTCCGAGCGTCTGCTCGAAGTTCGATTGCAGCACATCCTCGGCTTCTTCCGCAGCGCACTCGTTCCCTAACCTTCGTCGATGGCAACATTCCAGGTCGGGAACGCAACCGTCGGCTACGCAGTTGACGGGTCGGGAACTCCACTCCTGTTGTTCCACGGGACGACGATGGATCGCACCGCGTGGGACATGGTCCGACCGGCGATGAGCACTGCGACCTACGAGTTCGTCCTGTTCGAGTTTCCCGGCAGTGGTGAGTCGTCGATGCCGACCGACCCGCTGACCGTCGAAGGCATCGTCGATCAGGCACTGCAACTGATGACGTATCTCGACCACCAGACGTTCCACGTCGGCGGGTATTCGCTCGGTGCCGTTGTCGCGTTGGCGACCGCCGCGATCGCACCGGACCGGGTGCTCTCGGTGACGTCGTTGTGTGGTTGGTCAGCGGCCGACGCCCGGATGCGGATCACCTTCGAACTCTGGAAGCGGTTGATCGCCACCGATGCGGAACTGTTCATGCGCTACGCGATGTCCGACGGCTTCACGGTGGCGGGGCTGGCCGTGATCGAACCGATGATCGAAGCGGTGCTCCCGCTCTCGGCGGCCGCCATCCAACCGGGGTCTGCTGCACATCTCGATCTCGACATCGCCCTCGACATCGGTGCGCTGCTGGCACACATTGCTTCGCCGTGCCTGATCATCGGTGCATCGGAAGATCGCTGGGTCGACATCCGTCACAGTCGTGCGCTGCACGAGGCGATTCCCGGATCGCGTCTCGCGCAACTGGCCGCCGGCCACCTCGTCATCCAGGAACTCGCCGTCGAGGTGGCCGCCCTCCTCGACGAGCACATCGCGACGGCCAACGGCCCCGACCATGCCGATGCGTGAGCATCATCCCGGGCACCATCGTGGGCACCATCGTGGGCACCGTCGGCGGCATCGTGTCGGCGACCGGGGCCGCTGACTCTGCGGTCACCAGCCATTAGGTTGGCCAGCGTGTCGACACCAGGTCATACCCTCTCAGAGTCCGCTTCGAAAGCGTTGCTGCGCCAGTTCGGGGTGCCGATCGCGGATG
>JAYTRT010000273.1:0-1826 GCA_043746045.1 Actinomycetota bacterium
TGCAGGCCTACGAGCACGTCATCCTGATCGGGGCCAACACAGAGCCCGACGTCAGCGGGGACACTCCCGGGGAAACCCCATTTGCCGCAGCGATCTTCCTGCATCGCACCGTCCTGACTCCCACCGGCCAGCCAAAACCGACGTCGGGGTGCGTCTCGATCGGACACGATCAACTGGTCGCAGCCGTCCGTGCGATCGATCCTCTGTCGAATCCCCGCTTCGCCATCGGCACCCGCGAAAATTTGTCGACCGTCGCACCCAGGGGTTCTCTGCCCCATCGCTGAGAAAACTGGACAGACCCCGAAAGGCGTGTGTTAAACACCTCCCGGGCGCCGATCAGGTGTGAGGTTGCAAACAATGCGAAGGGAACGATCCGCGGCTGGACACCGCACGTCAGTCGTTCGGACAGGCATCAGAATCGGGCTTGCGGCATCTGTTGCGCTCGTGGCCGTGTGGTCGGTGCAGGGGGCGATTTCCCATGCCTCCGCTGGTGCCCCGTCGGCGAGCGCTGCGTATGTGGCCGTTCAGCCGTGCCGCCTGACCGACACCAGGAACGGCACCGGTTTCACCCGTGTCGACACCCGGACTCTGCTGATCGCGACGAAGGGCGCCTGCGCCATTCCCGCAGGCGCAACGGCGGTCGCCCTGACCCTGACGGTCGTCGATCCGCAAGCGTCGGGTTTCCTGGCGGCGTGGCCGGCCGACCAGACGCAGCCGACGGCGTCGTCGCTGAACTTCTCTGCTCACCAGATCCGGGCCAACGGTTCGATCATCAAGGTCGATGGCAGCGGATCGTTCCGGGTCTCGGTCTCAGTCGCCGCGCAGGTCGTGATCGACGTGGTCGGGGCCTTTGTGCCGGCATCCAGTTCACGCGCTGGACGATTCGTGCCGACGGCTCCGTTTCGTGCGTACGATTCGCGTCAGAGCGGCATGAAGTTCGCAGCCGGCAGCACATTCAGTCTCGGCCTGCCCCCCGGCATCCCGGCTGACGCGGTTGCTCTCGCCGTCAACGTGACCATCACCGAATCGACGGCAGCCGGGTTCGTCACCGAGTATCCGGCGGGCCGGCAGCAACCGACATCGTCGATCCTCAACGTGGACGGCGCCAACCAGACACGCGCGGTGTCCGGCATCCTGCCCGTCTCGACGGCGGGCATGTCGCTGTACGTCTCCGGTGGCGGTGATGTCATCGTCGACGTGCTCGGCTACTTCACCGGAGTGTCCGCCCCCGCATCCGCTGACGGCCTGTTCACCGCCTACGATCCGCAACGGCTGCTCGACACGAGGGCCGCGAGCCCGCTCGGAAACGGCACACCACTGTTCCCGAACGGCGGCCTCGAATTGTCGACGGTGCAGGGTGGGTCGATGGCGTACAACGTCACCTCGGTCAATGGCGATGCCGGATTCGTCACCGCCTACCCGGCCGGAACGGCAGTGCCCGGAACGTCGTCGGTGAACTCCGTCGGCAATGGTGATGTCGTCGCCAACTTCGCGATCACGCAGGTGTCCAACCGCGGGCTCGGCGTGTTCAGTCAACAGCGGACGGACCTCGTCATCGACCTCCAAGGTTGGTTTTCGGGGCCATCCGCCGTGGCGACGCTCACCGCACCGACGAATGTCGATCCGAATGCCGCACGGCCAGTCGCCGGACCGGCTCAGGTGTCGTTCTCGGAATGCACCCACGATGCCCTCGACGTGCTGAACGCCCGGCGCGCCCAGTCCGGCGTGAAGGCGCTCGCGACCACTGCGGGGGAACAAGCGTTCTCATGTTCATGGGCACTGCACATGGCTCAGTCCTACAACGCATCGACTCCGACGTCGGCGCT
>JAYTRT010000274.1:0-1824 GCA_043746045.1 Actinomycetota bacterium
CAATCGCGCAAGGCGTCGATGTCGAGACCCGAATCGAGCTCGTCGAGGATCGCGATCTTCGGGCGCAGCATCGCCAGTTGGAGCGTCTCGTTGCGCTTCTTCTCCCCGCCGGAGAGGTCGACGTTCAACGACCGAGCGAGGAACGACTCGTCGAAGTTGATCTTCGCCGCCTCGCTGCTCAGTAGCTCGCCGATGTCGGCTGTC
Organism: Actinomycetota bacterium; assembly: GCA_043746045.1. Classification (GTDB taxonomy): domain Bacteria; phylum Actinomycetota; class Acidimicrobiia; order Acidimicrobiales; family Ilumatobacteraceae; genus WLMZ01. Next base: position 205 of record JAYTRT010000274.1, read on the forward strand.
GACCGGCCGCGCTCGGTGAATGCTTCGGTCAGCATGTCGATCACCGCGACGCCGGGCACCTCGGTCGGATACTGCATGACGAGGTGCAGTCCAGCCTGAGCGCGTTGCCACGTGGGCATCGCCAGGACGTCGGTTTCGACGCCGTCGTCGTCGATCAGCGTCACAGAACCAGCGGTGACGACGTAGCCCGGCTTGCCCATCACGACCGCCGAGAGCGTGCTCTTGCCCGCACCGTTGGGACCCATCACGGCATGCACCTGGCCCGACGAGACCGTCAGGTCGATGCCGTTGAGAATGCGCTTGCCGCCGATGGACGCGTGGAGGCCGGTGATCACGAGGGTGGTCATGCTGGGCTGCTTTCCGTGATGTCGACGACGATCTGGCCGTCGACCACCGACACGGCGTACACCGGCACCGGCTGGGTGGCCGGCAGGGTCATCGCCTCACCGGTTTCCAAGCTGAACGCACTGCCGTGCTTCCAGCATTCGAGTTCTTTCGTCTCGCAGAGGACGTCACCCTCGCTGAGCGACACATCGGCGTGGCTGCACGTGTCGCCGATGCCGTATACGTCGTCGCCAATGCGGACGATGGCGATCCGGCGACTTCCGTAGTCGAACCGGCGCACCGTTCCGGACGGCAGTTCGTCGAGGCGACAGACGGTTTGGACGCTCATGCCGGAATGCTCGATCGAGCAGTCGAGGTGCCGGAATCCGAGGTGCCGGAATCCGAGGTGCCGGAATCCGAGGTGCCGGACTTCGAGGTGCCGGAATTCGAGGCGTCGGGCGCCGAGCCAGCGGGCGACGAGCCAGCGGGCGACGAGGCACCGCGTGTCGAGCCACCGGGAACGACCGCTTTGTGCAGCTTGTTCGAGATCCGCTCACGCAGTTCGGCCGCGAAACCACCGGTCGGCAGTTGGGCCAGGACCTCGTCGAAGAAGCCGAGTACGACCAACCGCTCGGCGATGTCGGGCTGGATGCCGCGGCTCTCGAGGTAGAACCGTTGCTCCTCGTCGATCGGACCGACCGTGCTGGCGTGGCTGCACTTGACGTCGTTGGTGTCGATCTGCAGGTTCGGCACGCTCTCGGCCCAGGCTCCGTCGCTGAGGGTCAGGTTGCGGTTGGTCTGGAAGGCAACGGTGCCGCGGGCATCCGGACCGATCTTGATCAGGCCCGTGTAGACACTGCGGGCAACGTCGTTGACCGCGCCCTTGAACAACAGATCGCTGGTGGTCTTCGGAGCGATGTGCTCCTGCGTTGTGCGGAAATCGTGGGTCTGCGAGCCATCGGCGAAGTACAACGCAACCTGCCGAGTACTGCCGCCCTGGCCGGTGAGACGGGCGTGAGTGCGGACCCTCGCGTAGTCACCGCCGAGAGCGACGGTGGACAACAGCGTGTTCGAATCGCGTTCGCCGGTGGACTGCTGGTTGGCGATCTGCCAGACGTGGCTGCCGAGATCGTTGACCGAGAGGTACTTGACCCGGGCCGAGCGAGCGGCGTGAACGCGCAGCACGGGCATGATGATTCCCGTCACCGAATCCGACGATGTGAACCGCTCGATCACGGTGATCTCGCTGTCCTCACCCGCCTCGATCACGAGGCGCGGGAAACACGCTGTGCCGTC
>JAYTRT010000275.1:0-1822 GCA_043746045.1 Actinomycetota bacterium
TGGAGGCAGCTCCTGCCCACGAGGCTGCATTTCTGGCCGCCGCGCTGGCCCAACGCAATCTGCCCCTCGGCGGCATCGTGATCAATCGGGCGATGCCGACCGTGTTACGCGAACCGTCTGTGGCCAGGGCTGCCAAGCGCCTCGGTCAGGCAACGCAGAACAGTTCGTTGGCGATGGATCTCGGCGGATCACTCGGCGAAGACCCGCAGGTCGTCAGCGGAATCTTGACCGAGGTCGCGGCGCGCTTCCACGACATCGCGATGGTCGCCACGCGTGAGTCCGAGCGCCGCGCCGAATTGCAGCGTCTGGCCCCGTTCACCGCCACCGCACCGGCTCTTGATCACGACATCCACAACCTGACCAGTTTGCTCGAACTGGGCGATCATCTCTGGCGAACTCACGATGCGCCAGACTGAAGACTGACCAGTTCAGGAGTTAGCACCCATGGCCACCCTCGCCGAGCTCACGCGCCAACACACATCGTTGTCCCGCGACGAAACAGCGCACCTGCAGCACCTCGTGTCCGAGTGGGGGATGCTCGCCGATCTGTGCTTCTCGGACCTCTTGCTGTACGTCCCGGCTGGCGAGGGCCGCTGGATCGTCACCGCGCATGTCCGTCCGGCCACGGGACAGACCGTCTACCTCAGCGACTGGGTGGGTGCGTGGGCCAGCGAGACAGAGCTCCCGCTGTTGGCTGCCGCGACGGCAACCGGCCAGGTCCACGAGGGCGAGATCAACGTCACCAGCATCGCTGCACCAGCCCAGATGTTGGCCATCCCGGTTCGTTTCGGCGAGCGCACGATTGCCGTGTTGACCCGAGAACGTTCGAGCATCTCCGGGCGCCAACCCGGCGAGCTGGAGCGCACGTACCTCGGTATTTTCGACCGCTTCGCGCAGATGATCGCCCAGGGCTCGTTCCCGTTCCCCGGCCGTATCGCCGACTCCGGCGCAGCACCGCGCGTCGGTGACGGCGCGATCGTGATCGACGAGGAAGCGCGTGTTCGCTACGCATCGCCCAATGCGGTGTCGGCCCTGCACCGGGTCGGGATCAGTGCCAACGCCGTCGGGATGCGCCTGGCGGAACTCGGCTTCAACGACAGCTCCGTGCGTCAGGCCTACGAACGGGTCGAGCCCGTGATCGAGGAGTTCGACCAGAACGCCGACGTGACACTGCTGTCGCGCTGCATCCCCATCGTCGACAACGGCAAAGTCACGGGTGGTGTGCTCTTCGTGCGCGATGTCACCGAACTGCGCAAGCGCGACCGTCTGCTGCTGTCCAAGGACGCGACGATTCGCGAGATCCATCACCGGGTCAAGAACAACCTGCAGACCATCTCGTCCCTGTTGCGTCTCCAGGCCAGACGGCTCAGCTCGGACGAAGCCAAAGCAGCCGTTGCCGAGTCGGTACGTCGCATCCGGACGATCGCGCTCGTCCACGAGACGCTCTCTCGCGAGCCGGGCGACGACGTCGCGTTCATCGAAATCGTCCGTCCTCTGCTGCGTCTCGCCGAAGAGGGCCTGCAGTCCGTCGACCGACCGGTGCGGTTCAAGGTCCAGGGCGATGGTGGCCGCTTGCCCTCGACCGTGGCGACTCCGCTCAGTGTCGTGCTCACCGAGCTTCTGCAGAATGCTGTGGATCACGGCTTTCCGGAAGGCAGCGCCGGAGGCATCGTCGTTGTTCAACTCGCCAACGATGGTGCCGAACTGCGCGTCCGCGTGATCAACAACGGGCGCACGCTCGAGCCCGAGTTCGATCTCAACAAGGCAACCGGCCTCGGGCTGTCGATCGTACGAACGCTGGTGACGACCGAGTTGGCCGGAT
>JAYTRT010000276.1:0-1820 GCA_043746045.1 Actinomycetota bacterium
TGCTCGTCGGCGATCCCGATCAACTCGAGAGCATCGAAGTCGGGGCGGTCCTGGCCGACATCGTCGCGGCCAGCGCCGCGCCGATGTCTCCGTTGGCCACCCGGGTGGCTCGCCTGGACCGGTCTCGCCGTCAGGCCGCTGATTCTCCGATCGGACCACTGTCCGACGCGATTCGTCTCGCGCGAGCCGACGACGTGATTGCCCTACTCGGCGCCCAGTCCGACCTCGTCACCTTCATCGACACCGAGGCGACCAGCTCCGAAGCCGTCCGGACAACCGTGCGCAACATCGTCGTGCCGCCGCTCGAGGCCGCTGCCGCGGCTGCCAGGGTCGGCCACGCCGCAGATGCGCTACGCCAGTTCGCCGACGTGCGCGTCCTGTGCGCGCACCGGCGCGGACCATACGGGGTCGACGTGTGGAACGGATTGATCGAGTCGTGGTTGCTCGCCGACTCCCCCTCGGCTCGCCCGCCGCGCTACTACCCGGGGCGCCCACTGCTCGTCACACGCAACGATCAACGCCAGCGCATCGCCAACGGTGACACCGGCATCATCGTCGCCAGCGACGACGGCCTGCGTGCAGCGTTCGCCACTGCCGACGGCCTGCGTCTGCTCGCACCCGCACAGCTCGACACCGTGGACACCGCGTTTGCGATGACGATCCACAAGAGCCAGGGTTCGGAGTACGCAACGGTGGTGGTCGTCCTCCCGCCGGCCGACTCGGCGCTGATTGGTCGAGAGCTCCTGTACACCGCCATCACCCGGTCGACCAGACGACTGATCGTCGTCGGGAGCCGAGCCGCATTGGTGGCCGCCGTACAGACACCGGGCCGGCGCGTGACCGGACTGGCCGCCGCGCTCAGCTGACCATCAGCCTGTCCAATGCGGTGCCCATCAGGTCGACGAAGTTGTCGTGATAGAAGGCCTGTCGCACCGCTTCGATCTGTCCATCCGGCAACGACGCCAACGACGCCTCGAAACGTTCGATCGGTCGGCGCCCGCCCTCCACATGCGGGTAGTCCGACGAGAACAGACAGATGTCGGGACCCGCCTGAGCCGTGATCCAGCCGACGTCCTCTGTTGGATACGGCGTGAACCAGATCTGCCGACGAACGTATTCGCTCGGACGCATCGACAGCCGCCGGAGTCGGTCCTCGTGGCGGACAAAGGCGTCGAACGCAGCCTCCATCTGGCGCATCCACGACGGAACCCAGATCGCTCCCTGTTCGATCACGCCGACCCGAAGGGCTGGGAACCGCTCGAACACGCCATCGAAGATCATCGTCGCCAACGTCTGTGCCGGCGGCACCGGGATGCCCATGTAGTCGACGGATCGGAAGTTCTCGGCCCCGCCGTGGAAGTCGGGCGGGATGGGCAGTCCGTTGTCGAAATAGTGTTTGTCGATCAGCGTGCCCGTTCCGCCGACGTGGAACACGATGGGAATACCGGCCTCGCTCGCAGCCCGCCACACGGGGTCGAGCCCGATGTGACTCGGCGAGTGTGTAGGTGGGCAGCCAGACGCCACGAGCAACGACGATGCACCCATCGCGATTGCCTCATCGGCCAATGTCCCGGCGCGACCCAGGTCGGCGAGGGGAACGTACAGGGTCGACAGCAGACGCCGGTCGTGCGAGCAGAACTCGATCATCGCCCTGTTGTGAGCACGAGCCGCACCGATCGCGAAATCGATGTCACCCGAGTGCTCCCAGTTCCGCAGCCGAGAATTGTGAAACGTGTTGAACACGAGTTGGCTGGCGAAGCCGAGGAGATCGATCGCCCGGCTGCGATGCTCGGCGATGAACGACCCGGTTGCTGCGAAGT
>JAYTRT010000277.1:0-5907 GCA_043746045.1 Actinomycetota bacterium
CGCTCGCGCGTACTGGGATCCGATCAATGAACTGTGGGGCATTTCCCGCTACGACGACATCGTCGAGATCGAGCGCCGCAAGGACGTCTTCATCAACAGCGATCAGGTCAAGGGTGGCTACCGACCGAACCTCGCCGCCGACGCTGCGATCATCGGGCTCGACGACCCGCACCACGCCCAGCGTCGATCACTGGTCGCCCGCCGTTTCACCCCGAAGGCCGTTGCCGACAAGGAGCAGCAGATCCGCACCGTGGTCACCGGCCTGCTCGATGCAGCTCTCGACCCGAGCGGAAAGGCCGGCTCGGTGGAAGTGATCGAGGACCTCGCGTCGCCACTGCCGGCATTGATGATCGGTCGCCTGCTCGGCTTCGAGGATGCGGACTGGCCCAAGCTCCGTGACTGGTCCGAACGCACGATCGCGCTCGGCGGTGGGCCACGGTGCTTCAGTTCCGACGGCGTCGACGCCGCGATCGAATTCTCCGTCGCCGCATTGGCGCTCTACGACACCAAGAAGGCCTGTCCGATGGACGACCTGATGTCGATGTACACTGCGGCCGAGGTCGCCGGCCAGGAGTTCGGACCCAGTGAAGCGGTCTCGGACGCTCTGCTGCTGCTCGACGGTGGTGCCGAAACGACTCGCACGGTCATCGCCCGGACGTTGCTACTGCTGGACCAGCACCCCGATCAGTGGGCGCTGCTGAAGGGGGGCGCGGATCTCACCATCGCCGTCGAGGAGTTCATCCGCTTCGTCACGCCGATCCACAACATGTGTCGCGTTGCCAACGTGGACTACGACCTGCACGGAACCACGATCCCCGCCGGCAACCAGGTGGTGCTGATGTACTCGTCGGCCAACCGCGATCCCGCCCACTTCGACGATCCGGAGACGTTCGACGTCACTCGCGCCGGCAACCATCACATCGCTTTCGGCTTCGGCACCCACTTCTGCCTGGGCGCAGCACTGGCGCGACTCGAGATCCGCACCTTCTTCGAGGAGTTCTTGCGACGTGTCGACTCGTTTCGGGTGGTCCCGGGTTCCGTGGTCGAGATGCCCAATCCATTCGTCTACGGCATCAAGTCAGCGCACGTCGAGCTCGTCGCGGCCGGCGTCTGATGGGCATCATCGCATTCACCGGCTCGGCCGGCGGCATGGGCGTCGCCACCCGAGCACGTCTCGAAGCAGAGGGTCACCGCGTCATCGGCGTCGACGTCCGTGATGCCGAGGTCATCGCCGACCTGTCGACGCCAGCTGGCCGCCAGGCCATGGTCGAGGGAGTCACAGAGGCAAGCGGTGGCGTGCTCGACGGCCTCGTCGCCGGGGCCGGCATTGCGTCCATCGGCACCAACGAGGAACTCGTCGTGTCCATCGACTATTTCGGCGCCGTCGCCACACTGATCGGCCTTCGTCCGCTGCTGGCCAAGGGTACCAATCCGAGCGCCGTGGCGATCAGTTCGAACAGCACCTCGACACAGGCCGGCGTTCCGATGGACGTGGTCGCTGCATGTCTCGCCGACGACGAACAAGCGGCTCGCACGGCTGCCGCCAAGGCCCCGATGGCTGGTTACCCCGCGGCGAAGATGGCCCTGGCACACTGGGTTCGCGCCCAGTCAGTGACGCCGGAGTGGGTCGGTGCCGGCATCCGTCTCAATGCGATCGCACCCGGGCTGATCGATACACCGCTGATCCCGTTCGGCGGTGTGGACTTCGTGCTCAGCCTCGGCGATCAGTATCCGGTGCCGATTCGTCGGGCCGGAACGCCGGACGAGATCGCCGGGCTGCTGTCGTACCTGTTGTCCCCTCTCGCCGCGTTCTTCATCGGCAGCGTGATCTACATGGATGGTGGCACGGACGCGCTGGTGCGCAGCCACGACTGGCCGACGTCGCGATGAGCAGTGCCATCGCCAAGACGATGCAGGCCTACCGGATGCTCGAATGGCAGCAACCACCGCAGATGGTCGAGATCGATGTTCCTGTCGCAGGTCCCGGTCAGATCCTCGTCGAAGTTGCCGGGAACGGCCTGTGCCACAGTGACCTGACGATGATGTCGATGCCGAGCGAGGTCGGCGCGATGGTCGATTGGCACATGCCGTTCACACTCGGCCACGAGATCGGCGGGCGCATCGCAGCGATCGGTCCAGAGGTCACCGGTTTCGAGGTCGGCGAATCAGTCGCGCTGGTCAGCCCCAGCTCGTGCGGTGTCTGCAATCTCTGCGTGCGCGGCCACGACAGTGCCTGCCCGAATGGTCTCAAAGGCCGCGGCTACGGCCGCGACGGAGGGCTCGCCCAATACGTCGTCGCCAACGCTCCTCGCGACGTCATCTCGATCGGCACGCTGGATCCGCGCGTCGCGGCCCCGATGACGGACGCTGGAGCGACTTCGTACCACGGCGTGCGCAAGGTGCTGCACAAGCTCGTTCCCGGATCGGTTGCGGTCGTCATCGGCGCCGGTGGTCTCGGTTCGTTCGCGATCCAACTGCTCCGCGCGATGAGCCCCGCGACCGTGATCGCGATCGACAACAATCCGGACCGCCTCGCGTACGTCGCCGATCTCGGCGCGCACCATGTCGTTCCCGGGGTGGACGAGAACACCGCAGCGACGCTGTCGGCCATCACCAACGGCGAGGGGGCGACCGCTGTGCTCGACTTCGTCGGTATCGACCGCACCATCTCGGTCGGCATCGCAGCCGTTCAGCCGTACGGCACCTACGGCATCATCGGTTCGAACGGCGGCACGTTCAAGCGGCCGTGGTACGGCGGTTTGCCCCGCGACGGCGAGATCATCCACTTCCAGGGCTCGAGCGTCTCCGACGCCCACGACGTCGTCAAGCTGGCCGAGCAGGGCATGATCCGCAGTGATGCCGATCTGTTCGGTTTCGACCGCGTCGCCGATGCGTACGAGGCCTTGCATCACGGCACGCTCCGCGGCAGAGCCGTCGTCACCCCGAACGGCTGAGCAGCGGCGAGCCTCACGAGTGACGGCTGGTCCCCGCGGGTCACGAGTCACGCGAACTGGCCCGGGATTCGGCCGCGACCGACAGGCCCTGCGAAAGCCTGGGCGATGTGCATCCATTGATCGGCGATGTCACCTTCCACGACGAGAGCCGTGTCGTCGAGATGTCGGCGTTGTGTGACGACCAGGCAGAAGTCGACCGCCGGTCCACTGACCCGATTCGCCGCATCGGCAGGTCCCCACGTCCATTCGCTGCCATCCGGCGCAGTCAGCCCGACCAAGACCGGAGCGTCGGGAACACCGAGCCCGCGGCCGATGTAACTGTTGGGGAGGGCTCGCACACCGATGTGGGCAACCTGTCGGACCGCGCTCGTGGCCGGATGCCGGAAGCCGTATCCGTCGAACACGTCTTGACCGTGCGCCCACGTCTCCATGATCCGCGCGGTCAGTGCCGAACCGAGACTCATCGTGGGCCCGTACCACGGGACGCGGGCTGCCGGGTCCGCCTCGACGAATGCGCGGATCATTGCCGCCCGTGATGTCGTGAACCGAGCGATGATCTCGTCGATCGCGGACCCACGGCTGATGGCCGCAGCAGCCTCGGCAACACCTTCAGCACGGCCCCGCAATGCCTCGCGTTCAACCTCGAACCTGATCGGGTCGAGCACCGCTGTCGTGACCGCCTCGTCGAAGAAGGCGAGGTGCGCGAGCTGGTCTCGAACGTTCCAGTTCGGTGCGGGCGTCGGCGTGTCGCCGGCGGCCCCACCGTCTCGTCTGATGCCCGCAGCGACGCATTCGGTGAGCACCACCGTCTCGGCAACGAGGTCGACGCACAGATCCGGAATCGAGATGGCCACGGGTGCAGTTTCGCATCCATCTGGCAACCGCAGACACATAGGCTCGCACGATGAGCAACAACAGCATCGCAGTCGTGGTCGGCAACCCGAAGGTGAACTCGCGCACGCTCGGCGTCGCCGAACGCGTGGCCGCCGCGGCTGCCTCGGCGGCAGGCCTTGCCACGAGCGGTTCGATCGCCGACGAGATGTCCGTGATCGAATTGGCCGAACTCGGACCGCAGTTGTTCGACTGGTCGTCAACCGAGGTCAAGGCCGCAGTGGCGACCCTGTCGTCGAGCACGCTGGCCGTGATCGCAACGCCGGTCTACAAGGCAACCTACACCGGGCTACTGAAGTCGTTCCTCGACTGGTTCGGCACGACAGGGCTGTCCGGCGTGACGGTCGTGCCGGTCATGGTCGGTGGCTCGCCGGGCCACGCACTGGCCGTCGAAGTGCACTTGCGGCCCCTGCTGGTCGAGATCGGCGCGACCGTGCCGACGAGAGGCCTGTTCGTCCTGGAGCAGGAACTGGACCAACTCGACGCCACGATCGCAACGTGGTTGGGGCAGGCCGGTCCGCTGTTGGCGAACAGCGTCCGCCGCTGAAACCCGAAGCATCGTTCCCAGATCCCACCGATTCTGCGGCCTCGTCGAGCGTGATCGCGGCAGATCGAACCGGTCTTGCGAGAATGGTCGACGATGTCATCGATCAGCAGTCCGCCACCGGCACACGAACATCCGCTCGACAACCCGAATTGGTACGCACTCACCGGCGTCCAACAGGACTTCGCCGAGGGTTCAGGATTGGCCCGCCGCTTCCGTCGTGACGTAGCGACGTTCGGAGCGATTGCCGACGACTCGCCGCAAGCCTGGGCCGACCTCGCCACGATCGTCGGCCCAGGCGTCGACGTGATCGTCAACCGGGCCGGCGAGATCACTCCGCCGCCGGGGTGGGACGTGATCGGTTCGGGACCCGGATTCCAGATGGTGTTGCAGTCCGAACCCCGCGCCGACGACGCTCCCGGCACCCGCTCGTTGACCGACGATGACGTCCCCGAGATGATGGCGTTGATCCAGCTGACCGAGCCCGGGCCGTTCCGACTCCGCACGATCGAACTCGGCGGGTACCGCGGCATCTTCGACGGCGGCCGCCTGCTGGCGATGGCCGGTCAGCGCACGAGTCTCGACGGATACACCGAGGTCAGCGCCGTATGCACGCATCCCGACGGTCGACGGCGGGGCTACGCCGCAGCGGTCACGTCGACGGTCGCCCGCGGCATCATCGCCGAGGGTCGAACGCCGATCCTGCACGTCGCTGCGAACAACCTCGGCGCCAAGTCCGTCTACGAGAGGCTCGGGTTCGAGACGCGCACGATGCTGACATTCGGGGCCTACCGAGCACCAGCAGGCTGAAGCTGGTCCGCTCCGTTCAGCGAAGCGGCAATCATCGGATCGGCGAGGGCGCGGCGCTCGATGATGTGATCGATCAGCCCGTAGTCGACAGCACGGTCCCCGCGCAGGATGAAGTCTCGGTCCATGTCCGTCGACACTCGTTGGAACGTCTGGCCGGTGGCCTCGACGAGGATCTCCACCATCCTCCGGCGCATCTCGACCATCTCGGCGACAGCGATCTCCATGTCGGTGCTCTGACCCTGCGCACCGCCATGGGGTTGGTGGACGAGGATTCGGGCGTTCGGCAGTGCATAGCGCTTCCCGGGGGCTCCAGCGGCCAGCAGCACAGCCGCCGCCGATGCGGCCTGCCCGACGCAGATCGTCGAGACATCCGGGGCCACGTATTGCATCGTGTCGTGAATCGCGAACAGGGCGGTCATGTCTCCGCCCGGCGAGTTGATGTACATCGAGATGTCGTGGTCGGTCGACTCCGATTCGAGATGCAGCAATTGGGCGATGACGAGGTTGGCGACGTGGTCGTCGATCGCGGTTCCCAGGAACACGATCCGATTGGCGAGCAGACGCGAGTAGATGTCGTATGCGCGCTCGCCGCGGTTGGTCGACTCGATGACGGTTGGAATCAGCATGGCGTTCTCCTGCAACTGTTGAGTTGCACTTTATGATACGCAGCTCACACCCGAGTGCAACTCTCTGGTTGCATGATTTCCG
>JAYTRT010000278.1:0-17266 GCA_043746045.1 Actinomycetota bacterium
CGCAAGATCAGCGGCTACGAGACGTCCGACCGAGCTGTTCTGGCCGCGTCGATCGTTGCGGCCGACATCGGTCATAGTGGACCGATGTCGTTCATCCTCATCGATCGCCCTCGCCCGCATGTCGCTCAGATCACGCTGAACCGTCCTGACCGGATGAACGCGATGGCGTTCGATGTGATGCTGCCATTGCGAACAGCGATCGAGGAGCTCAGCGTCGACAACGACGTCCGGGTGGTCGTGCTGACCGGCGCCGGTGACGGCTTCTGCTCGGGTGCCGACCAGGCCAATGCCGGTTCGCCCCCACACATCGATGGCCTGACGCCTGTCTCGATCGCGCTGCGCGCGCTGGAGGTGCTGGACAAGGTGGTGCTTGCGCTGCGCGACATGCATCAACCGGTGATCGGCGCGATCAACGGCCCGGCCATCGGCGGCGGGTTCTGCCTCTCGCTGGCGTGCGACATCCGAGTCGCGGCCGACACCGCCTACTTCCGCGCGGCCGGCATCAACAACGGCCTCACCGCGAGCGAGCTCGGTCTCAGCTATCTCCTGCCGCGTACCGTTGGCCAGGCGCGCGCTGCGGAGATCATGCTCACCGGTCGCGACGTCGGCGCGCTGGAGGCGAGTCAGATCGGCCTCGTCTCGAACGTCGTGCCGAGCGAACAACTGCTCGACACGTGCTACGACATCGCCGAGAAGATCGTCGGCTGGAGCCGTCCGGGAATCGAGCTGACCAAGCGCAGTCTGTGGTCGAGCCTCGATGCCGCCAGTCTGCAACAGCACATCCAGCTCGAAGGGATCGGCCAGTTGTTCGTGCGGATGATGACCCGCAACTTCGAGGAGGGCACCAAGGCACGCAAGGAAGGGCGCAAGGCCCTCTACCTCGACTGATCGTGTAATGGATGACACTGTTGGCGAATGTCACAGGCCTGTCACGCCTTCTCTACGAACAATGCGGTTGCGCATTTTCGGGGAGGATGTCATGGGTGTACGGCGCAGGTCAATCGACACGGGAGGCGACGCGAGAGGCGACGCGACGGGTGAGCGGTTCCGAAAGGACGGGGTCGCGCGCCGGTCACGATGGGCAGTTGTCGGAGCCGTCGTCGCAGTTCTCAGTGGCGCAGGTGGACTGAGTTCATCGTCGTACGCAGTTGTCGCGAGCGGCGAGCGCACGGTCTACGTGCCGATCAGCCCATGCCGGCTGTTGGACACGCGATCGGGCGCCGACAACATCGGCGGCAGGGAGACTCCGCTCGGCGCCGACGAAACGTTCACCACGCCGGTTCGGGGCAGCAACGGTGCATGCTCGATTCCCGCCGGTGCGGTCGGCGTCGGCGCCAACGTCACGATCGCCAATCCCACCGCTGCGTCGTACCTCACGATTCGCCCCGCCGATGCGCCCCCGGCGACATCGTCAAACCTCAACTGGATCGCCGGCCAGGCGCCGACGCCGAATGCAGTCACCACCAAGCTGTCTGCCGACGGTCGAATCTCGATCTACAACCACAATGCCACGGTCGATGTGATCATCGACATCGTCGGGTACTACGAGGACCACAACTTCGATGATCGCTATTACACGAAATCGGAGGTCGACGGCCAGATCGGAACGCTGCAAGCGAGTGTCGGTGCACTGCAGACAAGCGTTGCAGCAGCCCAATCAGGATTGGACGCCCTGACAGCAAAGTCGGGACACGAGGTGGTCGTCTCCGCAGGCCTCTCCCAGCCAGATACGTTGACTCCCACGTTTCACCCGACATCGTTGGACGAGACGATCACGACGACGACGTCGGGTCATTGGCTCGTCACGAAATCGTTTGTCGGCGAACTGACGTGCGGTGGCACCGCAGGCGCCCGCTATTACATCCTGGTCGACAACGTTCCGGTTCGATCGAGTGTCATCCTGCGCCCGAGAACTGTTGTCGTGCAGTATGACGACACGTTGATCGGCATGACCCCGGACGTCATCCCGGCGGGGATACACACCATCGGCATCGGGGCGGAGTGCCCTGCGGCTTTCCCAGGGGGCAACTCTGGTTGGGACAGCATCTCGATCTCGGCTGTCACGGTGATGCAATGAACATGGCGCAGAGAGTCAGCTCGCAGCCATCGCATAGTCGGTGTCACCGCGTGTGCGGTAGGCCTCTTGGCGGTACAGCGTGTGCTGGATCGCAGAGATGGGCTGAAAGCGTGGGCCGGCGTCGCCGATGCACGAGGGCGCCGGAGCGATGACGGCATCGAGACGCGGATAGTGGAAGTAGACGAGTGCCAGGCGGCTCGCCGTTGCGGCAACCGCTCGCGGCGGGTTGACAACCCGATGCACATTGGCCGGGATGCGCTTGTTGGTCCAGCGTGAGAACAGGTCGCCGACCTGCACCACGTAGGCGTCGTCGGGAATGACAACCGGCGTCCATGTGCGCTCACCGAGGCGCACCTCGAGCCCGCCTGGCGCTTCGTCGGCAGCGAGGAGCGTGATGCCCCCGCGGTCGGTGTGTGCCGCCACTCGCGTTTGTCCTGGCAGGGGGGCAACCGGCTGGGCCGGATAGTGGTTGGCGACGAGGTTTGCGAACTGCTCGTTCGTCCAGGCGGTCAGGTCGTCGGCGGGAAGGTCGAGAACGCCCGCAGCCATCGTCACCAATCGACTGGCCAGTCCGGCGCATGCTCGGTAGTACGCGGTCCACGCCTCGACGAAGCCGGATGGCTCAGCCGGCCAGGCCCCGAACATCGATGGATCGCCACTGAGTTCGAAGCGTTCGACCAGATCGGGCGCGCGGTCTGCGGAATACTCGGGGCCGCCTTCGTTGACGGGTTGCCAGCCGTACCAGAGACCGCTGCCCGACCACTGCACCTTGGCCTTCTGGCTGCGCGGCAGGGAAAAGAATTCGCGGGCCGTGGCGATCACCCGTCGACGAAGATCGAGATCGATGCCGTGCCCCACCAGCAGCGCGGACGAAGCTCGCTCGAGGCCGTGGACGAGGTCGACGGCAGCTGAGGACGACGACAGATCGATGATGGGAACAGAGTCCATGCGACGACCGTACGTATGGTCTGTTTCGCCGATGTGACGGCGGCGTGGAGGTGTCGTGAACGAGTCGGAAGGACCTGTACTCGATGAGGTGCGCAGCGTGACCGCCGCAGGGCAACCTCAGTTGTGCGGGACCAGGATCGCTCGGCCGAGCAGACGCCCCGCGGCGAGATCGTCGAACGCGCTCAGCCCGTCTTCGAGGTCGTAGGTCTTGGTCTCCAGTACGATTTTTCCGGCCGCGGCGAGTTCGATGACGGCGCGTTGGTCGGAGCGCGTGCCGGCGTACGACTTGCGCAGGTCGACGCCCCAGGGAATCGTCGCCCACGGAAGTGCTCCGTACTGGAACGTGCCGCCACCGAGGCCGACGAAACGCAACGCGCCATCGGGTGCGATGCAACTGATCGCGAGGTCGACGGTCGGCTGGATTCCGGAGAAGTCGAAGACAGCGTCGGCCCCGTAACCGTTGGTGATGTCGAGGATTTTCGACGCTGTGGTCCCGTCGCTCAAGAAGGTGTGCGTCGCCCCGTGGGCCGCTGCGAAGTCGAGCTTGTCCTGCTGCACATCGACACCGATCAGCGTGGCTTCGGTGATCGCCGCGAGGATCTGCAATCCGGTGTGGCCGAGTCCACCGAGCCCGATGACGACCGCTGTGGTTCCGGCGCCGAGTCGATGCATCGCTCCGGCGATTGCGTGGTGCGAGGTGAGCGCTGCGTCGGCAAGCGGTCCGGCCGATACCGGGTCGAGCGCTCCGAGTGGCTCGAGGAAGCGGGCCTCGACGGCAATGTATTCGGCCATGCCGCCGGCCGGTCCGAGGCCGGGGCACGGAGGGAGCGACATCCGTCCGCCGGCCTCCTCGCAGGAGTTGTCTCGACCCTCCAGGCACGACCGGCAGTGACCGCAGGCCCAGACGAGATACACGAGCACGGGATCACCGACGCTGACGCCGTCGACCTCCGAACCAATGGTCTGCACCCAGCCGGCGGTCTCGTGGCCGAGCGTCAGCGGTGCCCGATCGATCGGGGCATGCAGCATGTGCAGATCCGAATGACACAGTCCGGCTCCGGCGACCCGGACAAGGACTTCGTTCGAGGCGATCTCGGGGACGTCGACGTCTCGAAGTTCGATCGTTCCCGGGGCTATCAGTTGCAGCGCACGCATGGCAGTACCTCCGAGCGCAGAGAGTAGGCCGCAGCCCCTTGCCGCGCCGCACTGGTCCAGGGTCAGTCGGTGCGGAGTGCTCCGCTGAGCTCGACCGGGCCCGGGTTCTTCTTCGCTCCGGGTGTGTAGGCCACCGGCATGTGCTTGACGCCACCGATGAAGTTGGAACGCAGCATGTCCACGTTGCCGGTCAGATGCATGTCCGGGATGCGCTCGAGGATCTCGCGGAAGATCAGTTTGAGTTCCATCCGGGCCAGGTTCGCGCCGAGACAGTAGTGCGCCCCGCCACCGCCGAAGGCGATGTGCTTGTTCGGCCAGCGGTCGATGTCGAACCGGTACGGGTCATCGAAGACGGCTTCGTCACGGTTGGCCGATGTGTGCCACATCACGACCTTGTCGCCCTCGGCGATTGCCTGTCCGTGGATCTCGGTGTCGGAAAGCGCAGTGCGACGGAAGTGATACACAGGCGTCGCCCAGCGCAGGATCTCTTCGATCGCCCGGTCGAGCTTGGCGTCCGGATCGTCGACCATCGCCCTGTACTGCTCTGGGTTCTGCATCAGCGCCCACATGCCCCAGGCCGTGGTGTTGCGGGTGGTCTCGTTCCCGGCCACGGTGAGCAACAGCATGAACATGTCGAACTCGAGCTCGGACAGCGTGTCGCCGTCGATCTCGGCGTTGATCAGTTTGGTGACGATGTCGTCGCGCGGATCGGTGCGGCGTTGCTTGGCCAATTCGTTGACATACATGTAGAGCTCGCCGGACGCAGTCGCGCCGTCGTTGGCGTCGCCTGCGTATTCCGGGTCGTCCAGGCCGATCATCCGGTTCGACCAGTCGAACAACATCTTGCGTTCCTCCTGCGGCACCCCCATGATCTCGGCGATTGCTTGCAGCGGAAGTTCAGCAGCGAGGTCGGTGACGAAGTCGCAGGAGCCGGTCTCGATGATGTTGTCGACGATGAGGATCGCCCGATGCTCGAGGTACTGCTCGAGCAGGCCGATCATGCGCGGCGTGAATCCCTTCCCGACCAACGTGCGGTAGCGGGTGTGCTTCGGCGGGTCCGTGTACAGCATCATCAGGCCGCGCGGGTCGAGCCCGCTACCACCCTGCTCGTACTCGTTCGGATCCGGGATGCTGATTCCGCCGGCCTCGGACGAGTAGGTGCTCGTATCGCGGTTCACCGTGATCAGATCGGCGTGCTGGACGATGTTCCAGAAGCCCCTCCCCGCCGGATTGTCGTGCCAGTACACCGGCGCTTCCGCCCGAAGGCGCTTGAACATTTCGTGGTGCTCGAGGCGCTGGAAGCGGTCGAGATCCAAGAGGTTGATGTCGTCGAGACTCATTGTGCCCCCCAAGTAAGGCTGAGGTGAGCGAGGTTAGGTCACGCCCGCGACGACCAGCGAGTGCGACGGTGCCGATACCGTCGGGGTATGCGTCGAGTGTGGATGATCAGGGCTGGCGACAACGCGGAAGCGATCGATCCGCTACGGCGGGCCGGCACGATCGGCCTCCGCTACGAGACGGTCGGCGACGCGCGAGAGTGGACACCCGCTGAGATCGAAAAAGGTGTCGCGAAGGATCCGAAGGCGGTCGGTCACGCGCAACTACGCACGATCCTGCTGTGGTTCGTCAACGATGCCAAGGTCGGGGATCTGGTCGTGTCGCCGAATCCGGTGCGCCACGAGATCTGGCTCGGCATCCTCACCGGCGACTACGACTTCAGCGAACAGCCGACCGTCCCGCACTTCTTGCACACGCGGACGGTCGACTGGCTCGGGTGGTTGGACCGCGATGCCGCGTGGATGCGTCCACAGCTGAAGTCGATCGAAGTGCCCGCGATGATGGTCGAGTTGTACAGCCGCGACTGGTGGTGGAACCATGTCGGCACGAACGAGATGTCGGTGTCGCCGCGTATGAACTGGTCGAAAACCCCGGTTCGCAAGTCCACTACCGTCGGCGCGACGGCAACGCCGCGCAAAGCCGGCGTGGCGAAGGTCTCCACCAAGCCGAAGGTCGTTGCACCGGTCTTGTGCGCCGGAACTTGCGGGTTGGTCTGGTCGCCGTACGTGCTGATCGGCGGCCTGTGCGCAGACTGTCGGCTCGAGTAGCCGAACGTCCGCACGCGGTTGGTTCCATGGTCCACCGTCGAAGCAACGCCGCTACTGTCGGCGAAATGAGCGACGATCCCTACTACACGATGGCCCAGACAGGTCCGTACGCGGCCAAGATCGGGTCCGCCCTGATCACCATGGTCGAGCCTCACCCTGGCCACGACGCGGCGTACAACCGTTGGTACGAGGACGATCACTTCAACGCTGGTGCGATGGCGTTTCCCTGGCTGTTCGCCGGCCGCCGGTGGGTGGCCACGGTGCCGTATCAGAAGCTGCGCTATCCGAAGGATTCGGCCGTCGCGCAGCCGGTCGAAGCCGGCAAGTACATCTCCACCTACTGGATCACCGACGGCCAGTTCGAGGCGCAGATGCGCTGGGCAGTCGGAACGAACCATCGACTGTTCGCGGACGAGCGCGTGTTCATGCAGCGTGATCACACGTTCACGTCGTTCCAGAAATACCGCGGGGTCGTCTATCGCGATCCATCGGGACCACGCGACGTGCACGCTCTCGACTACCCGTACCGGGGACTTGTCCTCGAAGTGATCGACTCGCCGGACGCGGACAGTTGCGAAAAGATGCTGGCATGGTTGCTGGCGAACAGAGTTCCCGCGGCGGGATCGAGCGTGGCGATCGGGACGATCTTCCAGCCGATGCCGTTGCCCGCCGACAAGCAGCCGTACGTCAAGGACGTGGAGGGCGTGGACACTCGACTGACCATCCTGTGGTTCACCGAGGCCGACCCGATGGATGTCTGGAGCGAGTTCGCCGATGCCGGGGATCGTGTGGCCGCAAGTGGTTTCGGCAAGGTCGAACTGGTCGCGCCGTTCATCCCGACCCTGCCGGGCACCGAGCAGTACGTCGACCAACTCCGTGAGTGAGAACTGGTGGCAGATCGGACCCCATCGGCTCGATCTGCCACCAGGTTCGCTCGGCTGACCGAGGGCGATCAGCCGGCGATTGGTCCAGCCATCGCTGCGAACATGATTCACCCTCGTCCCTGCGCAGCGCGACGTCGTGAGTACGACGTACTCATTCCGGCCGGCTGTCCGAAAAATGCCTGACTGAGCAGCTGACCGATAGCTGACTGGGGGGGGAGCGGTGGGTCAGATGCCGTGCTCGACGGCGTAAGCGTCCAGCTCGCCGAGGAATCCGTCCAACGCGTGCGAGGTCAGCCACGCCGCATTGAACGAATTGCGGGCGAGGAGCAGGATCTCGGTCGCTGTCAGGCCGGCATGTGCCGCCAGCGCGGCGTAGTTCTCGGTCATGTAGCCGCCGAAGTAGGCGGGGTCATCCGAGTTCACGGTCACCTTCACGCCATGGCGCAGGAGTTGCACGATCTCGTCAGCCTTCATGTCGCTGGTCACGAAGCTGTTCGACACCGGACAGCAGGTCAACCCGATGCCACGGCTCTTGACCACCTCGACCAGAGCAGGTGATTCGACGATGTTCGTTCCGTGGTCGATCCTGTCGACACCGATGTCCTCGACGGCCTGACGGATGTTCTCGATGCTGCCCTCCTGATCGATGTCGCAGTGCATCGTCAGCATGTAGCCCTCGGTCCTGGCCCGCGCGAAGACGGTCGCGAATTTCGACGGTGGGTTGCCGCGCTCGTCGGAATCGAGCCCGACACCGATGATCCAGTCGCTGTACTGCAGGGACTCCATCAGCGTCGCCATCGCGAATTCGGCCGATAGATCGCGCAGGAAGCACATGATCAGTTCGGCGGACATGCCGAACTCGCGCTTGGCAGTGATCACTGCTCGGCGGTAGCCGCCGATCACCGTCCGGAACGGAATGCCCCGACCCGTGTGTGCCTGCGGATCGAAGAACATCTCGACGTGACGGACGCCTTGGGACGAGGCTTTGGTCAGATAGGTGAACGCGAGATCGAAGAAGTCCTGTTCGGTGATCAACACGTTCATCGCTGGGTAGTAGATCGCCAGGAAGCTGGTCAGCGAATCGAACTGGTATGTGGCCTCGACTTCGGCAACCGTCGTCTCGGCAATCGCGATGCCGTTTCGGTTGGCGAGCCGCAATTTGAGCTCTGGGGCCAGCGTTCCCTCGAGATGCACGTGGAGTTCGCACTTGGGTAATCCTGCGATGAACCGCGTCAGATCGAGCCCGGGTGTTTCGATGACGGTTTCGGACGACATGGCCCGCACAGTACGGGCGGACACGAACGGTCGGGGCGCACGACAACGACGTTTCACAATTCGGAACCGTTGACGGAACGCGTTCGTTCGCCACCGTGATCTGCGGCCCGGCACGGATGCCGACTCCCCGAGAATCAGCAAGACGTTATGCTCGGCGGCTGATGGCGACCGATCACGTACCGGCCGCCACGGCCGCAACAGCTGCGAAGCCGTCGACGGATCTGACACCCGCCCAGCAACAGCGGTGGGACCGGATCGTCAGGGCTGCGCTGGAAATGCTCGAGGACGGCGAGTACGACCAGATCCAGATGCGCGACGTCGCGGCTCGCGCCGATGTCGCCCTCGGCACGCTGTACCGCTACTTCGCGTCGAAGGAGCATCTGTATGCGGCCGTGATGACGGTGTGGTTCCGGTCGTTCCATCGGGGCCTCGAACGCGAGCGGTTGTCCGACGATCCCGGTGAGGCGTTGAAGGAGATGCTCGGTCGGGCGATCGCCGCGTTCGCGCGCAAGCCGCAATTCCTCCGTCTCGAGATCGTGCTCGAAGGTTCGACCGACACGTACGCGCGTGCGCTGTTCAGCGAATCCAGCATGAAATACGCAGCTGCCTACCGTGACGCTCTGGCCGGCCTCAGCGAGGCCGAGATCAGCTCGATCGAGACGCTCGTCGGGTGTGTGCTCGGCACGATGTTGCACCGGTTCGCGCTCGGCAAGGACACGATCGAGCGCGTGTACGAGGCCGTGTTCGGTGCGGTCGATCTGGTCTTCTCGCCGGCTCCGCACGTGCACCGACCTCGTCGATGAGCCGTCGACCTCATCGAAACTAGACTCTGAGTTCAGTTTCCGGCGTTCGATGCGCTACGTTCTCGTCCGGACGAGCAACAGCACTGCAGACGGACGATGACGACAAGGAAGCATCACATGACCATGCCGACAGGGATCCGGATCATCGACCCGGGCATCGGATTTCCCCATCAGTCGATCGAGGAGAAGAAGGCCACCTACGACTTCTTCCGCCCACTGTTGAAGGATCGGCAAAGCCTCGAGGAGTTCGAGTTTCCCGCCGAGTACATGTTCAAGGACGTACCGGACGTCATCTCGCCGGACGAGGATCCGGTCGCCTGGGTGGTCGCCAAGATGGACGAGTTCGGCATCGAGCAGGCCATCACCGGCATGTCGGCCAACGGGATTCGCGCCAAGAAGGAATATCCGGGTCGTTTCCATCTGATGATGCGGGCCGACCCGAACCTCGGTATGGACACCGTTCGCGGCCTGCAGGCCGCGCACGACGAACACGGCATCAAGGCTGCGATGACCTTCCCGTCCGGCATGTTCCCGCAGGTCGCAGTGAACGACAAGAAGATGTACCCGATCTACATGAAGTGCGTCGAACTCGGCATTCCGATGTGCATCAACGGCGGAATCGTCGGACCGCGCATGCCCAGTTGGCCGCAATTGGTCGAACATTTCGACGAGGTGCTGTACGACTTCCCAGAGCTGACGATGGTGATGATGCACGGCGGCGAGCCGTGGACAGCGCTGGCCGTGAAGTTGATGCTGAAGTGGCCCGGTCTGCACTACATGACGAGCGCATTCGCTCCGAAGCACTATCCGAAGGACATCATCAACTACGCCAACACGCGTGGGTCGGACAAGATCATGTATTGCGGCTACTTCCCCGCCGGACTGTCGCTCGAGCGTCAGTTCCGGGACATGCCCGACGTGGCGTTCAACGACGGAGTGTGGCCGAAGTTCCTGCGCGAGAATGCGATCAGGGTCTTCAAGCTCGATCAGGTCTGAAGTCACACCGGCGAGACTTGGCTGACGCATTCGGCGAAAGTTAGAATCTCGTTCTACATCCACGGAGGACGAATGGATTTCGACGACACAGCGGAAGAAGCGGCGTTTCGTCAGCAGGCCTACACCTGGCTGCACGAGCATGCGACCCTGAAGTCGGGCATCACCGAGGCGTCGGCGACGACCGACGCGTTCTCCGATGCCGAGGTCGCCCACGTCAAGGCGTCGAAGGAATGGCAATCGATCCTGTTCGAGAACGGCTGGGCGGGCATCACCTGGCCGACCGAAGCCGGTGGGCGCGGCGGCAGCTCCGTGCAGCAGATGATCTTCAACCAGGAGCAGTCGAAGTTCGACGTCCCGCAGAGCATCTTCGCCCAGGGCATCGGCATGGCCGGCCCGACCCTGATCCGTCACGGAACGCCCGCGCAGAAGGCTCGTTTCCTGCCGCCGATGTTGCGCGGTGACGAGTTGTGGTGTCAGCTGTTCTCCGAGCCGGGCGCCGGGTCCGACCTCGCCGCGCTGTCCACACGGGCCGAGCCCGATGGTGACGAGTACGTAATCAACGGCCAAAAGGTGTGGACGTCCAGCGCGCATTACAGCGACTGGGGAATCCTGCTCACCCGAACGAACTTCGATGTGCCGAAGCATCAGGGCATCACGTACTTCCTGGTCGACATGCGTTCTCCCGGGATCGAGGCCCGTCCGCTACGCCAGATCACCGGGGCGGCTCACTTCAACGAAGTGTTCCTCACCGACCTGCGGATCCCGGCAGCCAACATCGTCGGCGACGTCAACCGTGGGTGGGGCGTGACGATGACCACCCTGACTGCCGAACGCACGTTGATCGGCACCGGGGGCAGCAACCCGGTCGACGACCTGATCGCTCTTGCCGAGCGTTTCGGTGTCCGCAAGGATCCCCTGGTTCGCCAGCGCATCGCCGAGACCTACGAGCGGATGCAGATGTTGAAGTTCATGGGCTGGCGAGTCCAGACAGCAGTCAGTCGCGGCGAGCAGCCCGGACCGGAGAGCTCGGTGCTCAAGTTGGCGTACACACGCCAACTGAGCAAGCTCGGCGACCTCGGTCTGTCGATCGCAGGCGCCGCCGGCATGTTGAACGACAGCAACGACACAGCCGTCCACAACTGGACGTCGACGTTCCTCAACCAGTGGGCCAGTCGCATCGGTGGTGGCACGGACGAGGTGCAACGCAACATCGTCGGCGAGCGCGTTCTCGGCCTGCCCGGCGACCCCCGCGTCGACAAAGACGTCCCGTTCCGCAGCCTGCCCCGCTGATTCCTTTCCACCATTCCCGAATCCCCGCCACGACACGACTTCACGAACGAACCCCCCAGCCGTACGACCCCCACACTTCACGGAGCACGACATGAGCACCTCTTCGAAATACACGATCATCTCTTCGGACACACATGCTGGCGGCAGCCACGCGATGTACCGAGAGTTCCTCGCCCCCGAATGGCACGACGAGTTCGATGCCTGGCGGGGCCGCTACAAGAACCCGTTCAGCGACCTCGGCGACCAGCGTCGGTTCCGTAACTGGGACGACGAGATGCGCAACACCCAACAGGACGAGGACGGTGTGGTCGGCGAGGTCATCTTCCCGAACACCGTGCCGCCGTTCTTCCCCAGCTTCGTGCTGTTCGCCGCCCCGCCGAAGCCGGACGACTACGAGCGTCGTCGTGCGGGCATCCACGCCCACAACCGCTGGTTGGTCGACTTCTGTTCGCGCTTCCCGGAGCGTCGGGCAGGCATCGGCCAGATCTTCATCCACGACATCGACGATGCGATCGAAGATGTCACCTGGTGCAAGGAGAACGGGCTGCGCGGCGGCATTCTGCTGCCGACGATCCCGCCGGACGTCGACTGGATCAAGCCCCTCAACCACCCCGATTACGACCGGCTGTGGAAGGTCTGCGAAGACCTCGAAGTGCCGATCAACTGTCATGGAGGCACCGGTTCGCCGGCGTATGCACCGCTGCCGTCGTCGGCCCTGATCATGTTGTCCGAGGTGTCGCACTACTCGCGTCGTCCACTGTTGTTCCTGCTGCTGTCGGGCGTCTTCGAGCGTTTCCCGAAGCTGAAGTTCGTGATGACCGAACAGGGTTGCACGTGGATGCCACCACTGCTGAAGCAGCTCGACGGCGTGTTGGCCGGCGTGCGCGACAAGGGTGCGATCGGTGAGCTGCGCTTCAAGCCCGAGCACGTCCTGCCGCACTCGGCCACCGAGTACTTCCAGCAGAACGTGTGGATGGGAGTCAGTTTCCCGCAGCGTTCGGACATCGCCGCTGCGCGCGAACTCGGCATCGAGAAGTTCATGTGGGGCAGCGACTTCCCGCACGACGAGGGCACCCATCCCTACACCCGTGAGCACCTTCGCCAGCTGTTCAGCGACTGGTCCGAGGCCGATTTGCGGAAGGTTCTCGCCGACAACGCGGCCGACGTGTACGGCTTCGATCTCGCCGCACTGGCGCCGCTCGCGGAGCAGTTCGGACCGACCGTGGACGAGCTGACCAAGCCGTTGACCGAAATGCCTGCCGAGCCCAACGAGGCACTGCTGCGCAACGTACCCGCAGCGTAGAGAATTGCGCACCGTGTCGGCCGACATCGCGGTCGGCCCGGACCTGCGCGACGATTCGGGCGATGAGTACACCGGAACGCGGCTCGCAGGAATGGTTCGATCAAGTCGTGGAAGATGTGGTCGATCCGCAGATCGAGATCGTCGACCCCCATCACCATCTGTGGCCGCCGGGCGAAGGCCTGAAGTACGGGCTGCCCGAGTTGTACGCCGACGTCGTCAGCGGCCATCGCGTCGTGCAGACAGTCTTCGTCGAGTGCGGCGCCTCGTACAGGACTGACGGCCCCGTCGAGCTGGCGCCCGTCGGTGAGACCGAGTTCGTCGCCGGCGTCGCCGCCGCGGATCCGTCAGCGCTGATCAGTGGAATCGTCGCCCACGCAGATCTCCGGCTGGCGAACCTCGACGAGGTTCTCGACGCCCATGTCGAGGCGGGCCGGGGCTTGTTCCGCGGGATCCGTGATGCACTCGCGCGAGCTGACGGTGTGACGCGTCTGGCCATCCCCGGCGGCGCGCCGCAGGGACTGTTCGAAGACACCTCGTTCCGACGTGGACTGGCCCGGCTCGGCGAACGCGGCCTCACGTACGACTGCTGGCACTACCACTACCAGAACCCGGAGTTCCTCGAACTCGCTCGATCAGCGCCGGGCACCACGATGGTGATCGACCACTTCGGCACGCCCATCGGTGTCGGCGACTACGCATCGCGGCGCGAGGAGATCTTCGAGGTCTGGAAGCGCGACATCACGGCGATCGCGGGGTGCCCGAACGTGGTTGCCAAGATCGGCGGCCTGGCGATGCCCGACAACGGATTCGGTTGGCATCGCGACGAGCGTCCGCCGACCTCGGATGAATTCGTGGCAGCACAACGTCGCTACTACCTGCACGCGATCGAGTCGTTCGGCCCCGAACGGTGCATGTTCGAGTCCAACTTTCCGGTCGATCGCTACTCGCTGTCGTACCGAGTGCTGTGGAACGGATTGAAGAAGATCGTCAGCGATTTCACGGTCGAGGAGAAGGCCTCGATGTTCGCGGAGACTGCCCGGCGGACGTACAAACTGGAGGGCAAGCGTTCGTAGCGGAGGTTTTGCCGAGCCCCCGGGCGAGGCGGAGACCCTCCGCTTCGCAAAGCCTCCGACGTTCAGATGATTTGGGCGAACGCTGCGATGACCGCGTCGACGTCGGCATCGGTCGTTTGGAAGCTCGTCACCAGTCTGCCTCGACCGCGACCCATCCTGTGGAACAGCAGACCACGTTCGGTCAGCTGCTCGTACGCCGAATCGGAGATCACGATGAACAACATGTTCACTTCGGCCTGATTCAGTGCCTGCACACCGAGTGCGCACAAACCCGTTGCCAGCCTGCTCATCGCACCGTTCGCACGGCGAGCCAGGTTCAGCCACAGGTCGTTGTTGAGGTAGGCCGAGAGCTGGGCCGACTGGAAACGCATCTTCGAGGCGACATGTCCAGCACGCTTGGTCCGGTAGATCAGTTCGGCGGAGGCTGCCGGGTCGAAGGAAACGATTGCGTCGGTGCTCATCGCACCGTTCTTGTTCGCGCCGAGCGATACGACATCCGCGCCCGCCCTCCATGTCAGCTGAGCCGGGGTGCATCCGAGGGAAGCGATGGCGTTGGCGATCCTGGCGCCATCGATGTGGACACGGAGCCCTTTGGAACGCGCGATCTCGGCCAGTTCGGCCACCTGTGCTGGCGTGTACAACGTGCCGAAATCGGTCGGAAGGGTGATCGAGAGCACGGATGGCTGCGAGTGGTGAGGGTCGCCCCAGCGCACGGCATCGAACGATTCCCGGAGACGTTCCGGATCGATCCGGAAGCCGTCGCCCCCGACCCCGCGCATGACCGCACCGCCACTGAGCAATGACGTCGCACCGCCCTCACTCTGCATGATGTGGGCCGTCTCGTGACAGAGCACGGCGCCCCAGGGTGGGCAGATCGCCGACAGCGACAGGGAGTTGGCCGCAGTGCCCGTACTGACCGGGAAGATCTCGGCTGTCGGATGCTCGAAGACCTCGCGCACGATGTCCCGAAGTCCTCGAGACCAGTGGTCGTCACCGTACGCCGGCGCAGCGCCGTCGTTGGCCTCGATCACAGCGGTGAGGATCTCCGCGGCCACGCCGGCCGTGTTGTCGCTGCGCAGTTCGATCGTCATCGGAATGTTCCTAGCGCAATTCTGGCCAGAGCGGTCGCAGGATCATTCGGGAAATGAGTACCTGGTACTCATGCGGAAGTCCGGACTCCGTGTTCGAGTGAGCGCATGGCGACTTCGGCACCCTCTTCACGCGCGCGACCACGACGGCGAATCGGTGTGCCCGTGATCGCTGCGTCGTTGTTCGCTTCGGCCCTGGCTTCGGTCGCGAACGTCTCGGCCTCGAGCGTTTCGGCGGCCCCAGCAGTGGTGGCCCCGGCGGTGGCGGCCCCGGCGCTCGGGATGATTACGACGGCAGTGGGCACGATTGGTGATGGTGGTCCCGCGACCGCTGCATTTGTCGACGCGACATCGTTGGCCACTGACACTGCTGGCAACGTGTACGCGACGGAATTGAACCGGATCCGCAGAATCGACGTGGCGACGCACATCGTCTCGACCATCGCCGGGAACGGATTGTCGTCGTCGGCGGGCGATGGCGGCCCCGCTGTCGATGCATCGCTCAGCGGCGGATCGGTTGCGGTTGCGGGCAACGGCGACATCTACGTCGCAGATGCGCTCAATTCGGTCATCCGCAAGATCGTCAAATCCACCGGCGTCATCACGGCATTCGCCGGCACAGGCGTCAGCGGGTCGACAGGCGACGGAGGTCAGGCCCTTGCGGCTGAATTGACCACACCGTACGGAATTGCGCTCGACTCGGTCGGCAATCTGTACATCGCCGATGTCTCGGTCTCCAAGATCCGCAAGGTGGCCACCAATGGCGTCATCACCACCGTGGCTGGGACAGGTGTCGCCGGCTACAGCGGCAACAATCAACTCGCCACGACGGCACAGTTGCGCAATCCGTCGTCGATCGTCTTCGACGGATCGGACAACATGTTCATTTCCGATTCCGGCAACAATCGGATCCGCAAGGTCGCAGCTGGGACGGGGATCATCACCTCGATCGCCGGAACGGGTGTCGGAGGTTTCAACGGCGACGGCCTCGCCAATGCAGCGCAACTCGACACCCCGGTACAGATTGCCTATGCCAACAACTTCGTCTACGTCGCCGACCAGAGCAATAACCGGATCCGACGGATCAATCTGTCCACGGTTTCGATCTCGACGGTGGCAGGCAACGGAGTGGGCACGAGCACGGGTGATGGTGGTCCGGCAGCGAACGCAACGGTGCACTATCCGATGAGCATCGCGATACTGGGCTCGACGCTGTACGTGGCGGACCAGTCGTCGACGATCCGTGCCATCACGGGGGTCGGCACGCCAAGCCCGATGATCGCGTCGTTTGCCGGCATCGGACGGCCGTTCGCCGGTGATGGTGGCCCTGCCACGGCGGCGGTGCTCGGTCAGTACCAGAAGATGGTGATCGGGGTGAACGGGGATCTGTACATCGACGACTCGTACAACGCACGCGTCCGTCGGGTGGACAAGGCGACCGGGATCATCACGACGCTGGCCGGCACGGGCGCAACGCAGTACAACGGTGACGGTCCCGTGGCAACGACGAATCTGCAGCTCTCCTCGATCGCCCCCGACGCGGCTGGCAATGTGTACGTCGCCGAGGGCGACTACGCCTACATCCGCAAGGTGGTTGTCGCAACTGGGATGGTCACGACAGTCGCCGGCACCGGCAACCACGTACTGAACGGAGACGGACCGGCACTGACGACGAATGTGACGCCGAACGGGCTGGCCATCGACGAAACCGGTGACGTGTACATCGCTGACGCGGAGCACGCCCTCGTCCGCAAACTGACGGTCTCGAGCGGCATGCTCACCACCATCGCCGGCACCGGCGCACTGGCTTTCAATGGTGACGGGCCGGTCGCGACAACAAACATCGAGCCCGACTTCATCACGGTCGATCACGCTGGTGACCTGTACATCGCCGACTCGACCAACAACCGGATTCGCAAGATCACGATCGCCACTGGCATGGTCACCACGCTGGTGGGTACCGGTGGCACGGCGTACAACGGTGATCAAGCCGGCACGGCGACGAACCTCGATCCGTCCGGTATCGCTGTCGATGGATTCGGCAACATCTACGCGGCCGACTTCGACAACCACCGGGTCCGCCGTTGGGATGCAGCCACGAAGCAGATGTCGACAGTGGCTGGCACGGGTGTACCGGGCTCCGATGGTGACGGGGGTCTGGCCACGTCGGCACGACTCGTCTCACCCGCAACAGTTGCGCTGGACGCGACGGGTCAGCTGTTCATCGCCGACGTTGCCATGCGCAGGATCAGGGTCATGACGGTTCCGA
>JAYTRT010000279.1:0-5904 GCA_043746045.1 Actinomycetota bacterium
TTGGTGCGCATGTTGCCGGCCAACGCACGATCGCTGCGCTGCTGATGATCGGAGTTCGTCACCCGCCCATCTTCCTACATCTGTCGCGACGGCCGTGCCCGGTCGGCTGGTCAACGGCCAACGGCGCACGCATCTCAGGGGCGGGGGGCTCCGACGAATCGTCCGGCTCGTTGCGGAGTGGCGAGCTCGGCGTGCGGCACCGCGACTTCAGCGATGCGTGCCAGCATCACGTCGGGCGCCGCCACAGCCTTGTCGACGGTGGTGTCGACGTGGAGGTAGAGGTGCTCGCCGGTCGCGATCAGCGTGTCGTCGATGGCCAGGTGCATCTGGTTGAACAGATGCAACTTCTTCGGCCCGTGACCGAGCACCTGGGTGGTCACATAGACCGCATCGCCTGCACGGGATTGGGCCACGTAGGAGATGTGACTCTCGACGGTGTACCAGCTGTGCCCGCCTTGCAGATACGCCGCATCGAGCCCGATTCGGCGGAGGAAGGCATCGGCTGCATCGCCGGACAGCTGTGCGTATCGGCTGTCATTGGTGTGGCCGTTGTAGTCCACCCAGTCGCTCGGAATGGTGGTCTCGTGAACGCGGAGTGGTTGTGTCGGATCGGCGGTGGCGGTCGGTACCGCAGCTCGCGAGAACAGCGCCCGCTCGTGTTCGGCAAGCACCTGGCCGGCGCCGTAGCCGACGGTGCGCAGGCCTTGGATCACGGCGACCAGACAGTCGTCGCGGAGGGCTTCCAGGTCGCGAATCCCCACGCCGTCGGCCTGTGCATCGGATTGCGCGACGATCTTCTCCAAGAGCACATCGTCCAGGTCGGGAACATCCATCAATTTGGTCCACGGCCACTTCAACGATGGACCGAACTGTTCCATGAAATGGCGCATCCCGGCCTCGCCGCCGGCGATCCGGTAGGTCAGGAACGTGCCCATGAAGCTCCAACGCAAACCGGCACCGAACCGGATCGCGTCATCGATCTGCTCAGCGGTGGCGATGCCGTCGTTGACCAGCCACAGGGCTTCACGCCAGACGGCCTCGAGCAATCGGTCGGCGACGAATCCGTCGATCTCCCTGTCGAGCACGAGCGGTCGCATGCCGATCGAGGTGTACACGTCGGCGGCGCGATCCTTGGCGGTCTGCGCGGTCGCGTCGCCCCCGCAGATCTCGACGAGGGGCAGCATGTACACCGGGTTGAACGGATGGCCGACGACCAGTCGTTCCGGGTGCGTCATGCCGTGCTGGATCTGCGTGGGCAGCAGGCCCGAGGTGGACGACCCGAAGACCACGGACGGGTGTGCTGCGGCGCTGGCGGCACCGAGGATCGAACGCTTGAGGTCGAGCCGCTCCGGTGCGCTCTCCTGGACGAAATCGACATCGGCGACGGCTTCCTCGGCCGTCGTCACGAAGGTCAGCGAACCCTCGGCGGGCATCGGAGCCATCGTCAGCTTGGCGTACGCCCGGCGTGCCCCGGCGATGACCTCGCCGACCTTGCGAGGGGCATCGGGGTCGGGGTCGTACATGACGACGTCGACACCGTTCAGCAAGAAGCGCGCCGCCCAGCCGCCACCGATGACCCCGCCGCCGAGCAGTCCGACGCGTCGCAGTCCGGGGATCGGGCTCGTCATCGCTTGATCAGTTTCAGCTTGTCGCGAACGGCCTGCGCCGTCATCACCTTGGCGTTCATCGCCCCCAGGATGGCGACTGCCCGCTCGACCAGTTCGGCATTGGTGGCCAGACGGCCGGCGCCGAGGTAGAGATTGTCCTCGAGGCCGACGCGCACGTTGCCCCCGGCCAGCGCCGCCATCGCCACGTACGGGATCTGCATCCGGCCGATCGAGAACGCGGAGAACACCGAATCGGGTGGCAGCAGGTTGACCATCGCCATCAAGGACTGCACATCGTCGGGGGCTCCGTAGGCGATGCCCATGCACAGCTGGATCATCACCGGATCGTCGAGCAGTCCGTCGCGGATCAGTTCGCGCACGAACACCAGGTGGCCGGTGTCGAAGACCTCCAGCTCGGGACGCACGCCGAGCGACTGCACCTCGGCCGCCATTGCCCTCAAGGTGCTCGGCGAGTTGACCATGATGTAATCGCCCCCGGAGGCGAAGTTCATCGTTCCGCAGTCGAGGGTGCAGATCTCGGGAAGTATCGCACGCACGTGGGCCAGCCGTTCGCTGGCGCCGACCATGTCGGTCCCATCCGGATTCGGGGGCAACGGCGCCTCGGGCCCGCCGAGAACGAGGTCGCCGCCCATCCCGGCGGTCAGGTTGACGACCACGTCGACGTCGGCATTGCGGATGATGTCGACTGCCTGCCCGTACAGCTCGGTGTCTCGTGCGCCGACCCCGGTCTCGGGATTGCGGACGTGGAGATGCACCACTGCGGCCCCTGCTCTGGCGGCGGCGATGGCCGACTCGGCGATCTGCACCGGGGTGACCGGGACATGCTGGCTCTTCGTCGTCGTGTCGCCGGAGCCGGTGATGGCGCACGTCACGAATACATCCCAGTTCACGGTGTTCTCCCATCGATCGACTTCAGGCGGCGCAATGATCGCCACTCCGTGGCAATCTCCCGCCTATCGGCAAGACTGTACTGCATGGCGTTGACACCCGACTTCGACAGTTACCCGACGGACAGCACGATTGCGTCCGTCGTGTCGCATCGATCGTGGGTCGACGTGGCATGGTCGGACGGCAAGGTCAGCGCCTTCCATCACGTGTGGTTGCGAGACAACTGCCCCTGCCCCGAATGCGTCCAGCAGGGCACGAAGGAGCAGACGTTCGAGATCGTCGACATGCCGAACGACGGCGGAGCATCCGCAGTCTCGGTCTCCGTTGCGGAGCGGGGCAAATCCGTGATGATGATGTGGGACGGCGCGCAGCGTCACGTGAGCGAGTTCGACGGAGGGTGGCTGCGGCGTCACGCCTACGACGACGAGTCGCGGCGGGCGCGACGCGCCCCCACGGTCACCTGGGATGCCACCACGCTGATCGAACCGCCGACCTTCGACGGGGCGCGGCTGATGGTCGACGACGACGCTCTCTACGAATGGTTGACCGCGCTGGCCACGTACGGAGTTTCTCGTGTGCGCAACGTGCCGACCGAGCCCGATGCCGTCGGCGAACTGGTCGCCCGGATCGGCATCGTCCGTGACACGAACTTCGGTGTGCTCTGGGACGTCAAGCGAGAGCCGAACCCGATCTCCAATGCCAACACGTCGCTCCCGTTGCCGCCCCATGTGGACCTACCGACCCGCGAGTACCAACCGGGCCTGCAGTTCCTCCACTGCATCGTCAACGAGGCCGAAGGCGGCGAGAACATCCTCGTCGACGGCTTCCGCATCGCCGAGATCCTGCGCGACGAGCATCCGTCCGAGTACGAGATCCTGACGACCGTGCCTTTCGAATGGGCCAACCGCAGCACGACCTCCGACTACCGATGGACCTCGCCGATGATCGTCACCGACATCGACGGTTCGTTGAAGGAGATGCGTGTCGGCAACTGGCTGCGCGCGCCGCTCGACGTGCCGTTCGACATGGTCGAA
Source organism: Actinomycetota bacterium (assembly GCA_043746045.1). Classification (GTDB taxonomy): domain Bacteria; phylum Actinomycetota; class Acidimicrobiia; order Acidimicrobiales; family Ilumatobacteraceae; genus WLMZ01. Next base: position 3,551 of record JAYTRT010000279.1, read on the forward strand.
TCGTGCTACGCCGCGTACCGCCGGCTGTTCGAGCTGACATACCGGACCGATCTCCAACTTCGCTTCCGCCTCGGCGCCGGCGAGGTGATGGCGTTCGACAACCGGCGCGCCCTGCACGCACGCGGCGAGTTCTCCGACGTCGAAACCGCTGGCGCGGACGGATCCGGCGTGCCGAGCGGCAGACGTTTCCTGCGCGGCTGTTACAGCGAGCGCGATGAATTGCGGTCGCGGATGCGGATGATCGAACGGGCCAGACGAAAGCGGCTCAGCGTGGGGGAATGAGCAGGCGAACGTTGCCATCGCCGTCACGGCCGGCCATTCGGGTCGCGACGCCGGTGGTGGTGAAGCGGTGAGCCAGATCGCGGTGTAGTGCAGCCAGGCCGCCCGGCGGATCGTGATGATCGCGCATGGTGCAGACCAACTCGAGCGACTCGTCGCGATGTCGGATGATCTCGATCGCCCGCGTCTGGGACGGCCAGTCGATCGTCGACGATGTCGTGATCTCCCAGAATCCGCCGGAACCGCCCGGACGTGCCTCGATCCGGTTGATGTGGCGGTGCCCGACCAGCCAGGCGACGACGCATCGGTGGCGGTGCATCACGGCCGTCAGGCTCTCGGCGAAGCAGCGAGTCGGGTCGCCGCCGCGATCGTTGACGAGCGTGTCGGCACCGTGATGACTGACGATGATGGCCAGTCGACGTCCGTTACCGGTGCCGTCGCGTGCACCGACCTCAGCCAGCCGTTCTTCCAACCATGCGAGTTGCTCCTCGCCGATGCTGCCCTGATAGTCGCCCGCCGGATGGGTGGTGTCCAGCAGCACAAAGCGAACGTGCTCCATGTCGATCACGGAGTCGATCCGTCCCGATGACGCGTTCGCCGACGTGTAGCCGAGCGCGCCAGCCTCGATGTGGGATGCGATCCACTCCGTCCTGTCGATCGATCGGCGCGTCGACAGCGGCTCGATGGCGAAGGTCGACCCGCTCGAGAACGCCTCCGGATGCTCCAGGTACAGACTCAACGGGTCGGGCGGATCGAACGCCTCTGGGCGCCGCAGCGATTTACCCGAGCCGACAGCGATCGCGTCGATCGCATCGGACGGAAGCGCCGTTCCCTGTCGCATCAGATCATGATTCCCCGGCACGCTCGTCCATTCGATCCCGAGGCCGCGAGAGGCGATCGGCGCACTGACGCGTGCGATCATGTCGTCGACAACGGGATAGCCGAGGTGTCGCCACCGGTCCGGCACCGATGCATCGGGCGACCAGTAGGGCCACGGATCAGCGAACTCGGACGTCGAGACATCCTGGGCGCTCCCGTGCGCATCCAGGTGGGCGATGCCGCCGGCGACGATGGCCAGATATGCGTCCAGTTCGTTTCGTTGGGCATTGTCGATGTTGTCGCCCGACGACACCGCGATGTCGAACCTCCGTCCCGTCGTCGGACCCGTCGGATCGTCGGCGATGGCGGCCACGTGAGCGTGCAACGCCCACGCCGTGAGCGTGTCGTACGGCCGGTGCAGATGCAACAGCGGTCGCCACAGCGGGTCGTGCGCTTCCAGTTCGACCCACTCGGCGCGAGCGGGTGAAGTTGCGTCGAGCACGTGCAGGTCGCTGATGTGGATCATGCTGAGCAGCGTCTCAGCGGCCCCGATCGATTCGAGTGGCGCCGGCGAACCACCGAGTTCGGTCCGCACGCCGTAGTCGCCGTCTCCGGCGTCGCAAGCGTCGCGGCGATCGACCATTCGACCGACTGTACCGCTGCTGGATATCGCGAGACATAGGTTGGACGGATGACCCCGCTGTGGACACCGTCTCCCGAGCGCGCCCTCGGCACGAACCTCGCTGCGTTCTCCCGATCAGTCGGTCGCGACCCGCTCGACTACGCCGCCCTGTACGCGTGGTCGATCGACGAGCCCGACGCGTTCTGGCGAGCGGTGTGGGACTTCTGCGAGATCATCGGTGACGCAGGTGACGCCGGGGCGGTGTTGGAAGTCGACAGCGGTACGCCACCGAACCTGGCTGGGGCGCGTTTCTTCCCGAACGCGACACTCAACGTCGCCGAGAACCTCCTCGTCCGGCTGCCGGAGGACAACGCGGCGATCATCGAGTACGACGAGTCGGGACGAGTCTCTGCCCTGAGCGCGCAGACACTTCGCTCCGCCGTGGCTGCGTGCGCTGCCGAACTGCTCGACGCCGGAGTGAAGACGGGAGATCATGTGGTCGCGATGTTGCCGAACGGACCGGAGGCGATCATCACGATGCTCGCGGCCGCGTCGTTCGGTGCCGTGTTCGCCTCGGCGTCCCCCGACTTCGGCGTCGCCGCAGTGCTCGACCGGTTCGGTCAGATCGAGCCGG
>JAYTRT010000280.1:0-5901 GCA_043746045.1 Actinomycetota bacterium
TCCCCAGACGTCGCCGCATCTCCCGAGCGCGCCGAACGGGCGGCTCGGCTGTCACCGCGTCATCGTCAGCGGGCAGCCGTCGATCACCGTCACCGTCGAAGCCGACGACGGCACCGGTAACCCGGCCGAGGGTGGGAACGCCACCGCCGCCGGCAGGATGGTGCATTCGATTCCGGCGGTGTGTGCGGCCAAGCCGGGCGCCGTGCATCCACTCGATCTTCCGTTGGTCGTCGGCCGGGGCCTCCGACCTTGAGCCACCGGGGCGAGGCGGTCATCGTGCTCAGCCGGACGGTCGGGTCTTGGCCATACACACGCTGAAATCCTTGCCGACGAATTCTCCCCACGGCTCGCAGCCGACGTAGCCGGCCCTGGTGTAGAGCTGGATCGCCTCCGGCTGTCGTGGACCCGTCTCGAGCACGAATCGGTCGATGCCGATCGCCATCGCCCGCTGTTCGAGTTCCTCCAGCAACGCCGCGCCGATCTTCTTCCCACGCGCGGACGGCGCAACGTACATCCGTTTGATCTCCGCCGAGCCGGGTTGATCGTCCATCACCCGGAACGCACCGCAGCCGACGGGCCGGCCGGCGTCGTCGGCCATCAGCAAGACGCCGACTCCGTCGATGATGTCGGCCGGATCGAGACTGAAGACGAGCGCCCCGGGTTCGGGATAGCGGTTGTACAGATCGGCGTTCAGTTGGGCGATCAACAGTTGAACGTCGACGTCGTCGAGCCACACCCTGCGGATCGAGAACTGTCGCTGCGGTTGATCGGGCGCAAAGGCGTACGGCGACGGCCCGTGTTCGCGGAGAAAGGCGCGCCGCCGATCGGCCTCGACAGATGTCGGCGCGGCGCGATCCGGGACCCACCACGCGACACCGTTGTTCTCCACCAGATGATGAGTGATCGAACCGATGATAGAAGATTGTCCGCTGCGGCGGCGGCGTACTCCGCTCGCTACGTTGGCCCGGTCCGGTCGAGAAGGGGTTGCAGACCACATGGGGAATCACGAACGTACTGAAGTCGAAGCGGCCTGGGCCGAGTTCCAGAAGCGTGGCGTGCAGAACGAGGACTGGCCGGGATGGGCCGCGATGTTCACCGAGGACGCTCGGTACGAAGAGCACAACCTCGGCGTTTTCGAGGGCCGCGCAGCGATCGAGAACTTCATCGTCCCGACGATGAAGGACTACCCGTCGATGTCGTTGTGGATCGAGTGGGCGGCGATCGAGGGCGACATCATTGCCTTCTACATCTGGAACAACCTCCCTGATCCGACCGGCACGGGACAACGTTTCGGCTTCCCGAACACCACGTTCTTGCAATATGGGGGTGACGGGAAGTTCAGCTTCGAGGGTGACTACTACAACCCCGCCGATGCCGAGAAGGTCTTCGGTGACTGGCTCAAAGCCGGTGGTCGCAAGAGCACCCCGCAGGACCGGACACTCGAGGGCATCGAGGGATGGGCGCCGGAGGTGCCGACGCCTGCGTACCCGCGTGACGAGGTCGCGGCAGAGTTCGAGAAGTACCGAAAGCGTGGCGAAATCGCTGTCGCCACCGGCGACTGGGACCAATGGTCCGATCAGTTCACCACCGATGCCCAGTATCGCGAGCACCACTTCGGGGTTTTCACGAGTCAGGACGAGATCCGCGCCTGGATCACCGGGGTGATGCAGCCGTTCCCGACAATGACCTTCCCGGTCACCTGGTCGACGATCGACGGCAACCGCGTCAACGCCTTGATCCCGAACATCCTTCCCGCTCCCGAGGGCGATGACGGCTACTACGGCTTCGACGTCCACTCGATCCTGCACTATGCCGGCAACGGCACGTGGAGCTACGAGGAAGACGTCTACTCGCCGAAAGAGGCTGAAGAAGTCGTCGCCCGCTGGCTCGCCGCCGGCGGCACGATGGGCTGATCAGAACCGACCAGCCGCCGACAGCCGGTTCACTGCTTGACGAAGGCGTCGGCCATCTCGCGCAACTTGTTCTTGGCGACCTTGTCCAGCGTCGCGCGCGGGAAGTCGTCGACGAGGTAGACGGCCTTCGGGCACTTGAAGTCGGCGAGGCGCGACGTGCAGAACGCGATGACCTGATCACCCAAGTCGGCGGGGGCTGTTGCGGTCGGCACGATGAACGCCACCGCGACCTGATTGAGGAAGTCGTGCTCCTGCCCGACGATCGCAACGTCGGCGACGCCCGGAACCATCCGGCAGGTGTCTTCGACTTCCTTGGCCGACACGTTCTCGCCGCCGACCTTGAGTGCATCCTTGTCGCGGTCGCGGAAGAAGAAGTAGCCCTCGTCGGACATGATCACGCGGTCGCCGGTGCGGAACCATCCGTCGGCGGTGAACGCCTTCGAGTTCGCTTCTTCGTTGTCGAAGTACTCGAGGAACAACTGGATCCCGCGGGTTCCGCGCACATACAGCTCGCCGTTCTCGTTCGGTTCACAGATCCGGTCGTTCTCGGTGTCGACGACGAGGAACTCGTATCCCGGCGTCGGACGGCCCATCGTGCCCTGCGGGTAGGCCTGTTCGAACGAGTTGCGTGTCGCGTGGATGACGGTTTCGGTCATTCCCCAGTTCGACGTGATGCGTACCCCGCCCATCATCTTCTCGATCTGCGGCGAGATCAGGCCGAAAACGCCGACCTTGAGCTTGTTCGGCGGCGGAGTGCCGCCGGCGGCGACCTTCATCACGAACGGCATCATCGAGAAGTGGGTGATGTCGTGCTTGGCGACGACTTCCCAGTACTTCGAGGCGGACCACTTCGGCATCAGGACGATGGTGCCGCCGACGCCGAGCGTGGTCCATGTCGACCAGCTCTGGGCGTTGACGTGGAAGTAGGGGAGATAGATCAAGTAGCGGTCGTCGCCGCTCATCTTGATGTTCTCCGGCCCCATCCTCGATGACCAGATCACGTTGCCGTGGGTGTGCACGACGGCTTTCGGGCGCGATGTCGTGCCCGACGTGAACATGATCCCGACCGGGAGCATCGGCTCGGCGATGCGAATCGGGAGCGACGAGCCGTCGGCGAAGAGATCGGCGAACGGAATGATCGGTGGCCCGCTGATTGCCGAGACGTCGGTGACACCCGACGTATCGCCACTGTTGTCGACGGTGACGGCGAGGAATTTCAGCTGAGGCGCATTGTGGGCCACGATCTCGGCATATTGGGGCTGGGTGATGCCGGCGACACACTGGGTGTGGGCTGCGAAGTACTCGATCTCCGGACCGGCGCTGCGGGTGTTGGTGGTGACACCGACGGCGCCGAGCATGGCGCACGCGAACCAACTGAGCACCTGTTCCGGCGAGTTGTCGGAATGGAGGAGGACCTTGTCGTTCTTGCCGATGCCGCGAGCAGCCAGACCGGCGGCGAGGCTGCTGACGTCTTCGAGGAACTTCGAATACGTCCATGTCAGCGCGTTGCCGTCGCGGGGTTCCCAGATCAGGAAGGGGTGCTCGGGCTTGTTCGCCGCCCAGTGGCGGAGCAGCCACGGGACGTCCTGTCCGCGCATCTGAAAGGCATCGATCTGGTCGATCGGAAAAGTTGAGTTCTCTGGCACGGATGCTCCCAGCGAGTCGCAGGCGGCCGCTCGGGTCGAGGGCGTCCAGACGGTACCCGCCAGCCGTTGCGCCGTGCCAAGTCGACCGATCCCCGCCGGGCCGCAGGACTGGGTCAGGCCTCCGGGCTGTGGTCGGGCCGGCGAGTCGAGATCAGCTTCCAGGCGATCGGTGTCATCGCCCCTGCGAGTGCCAGCTTGAGGGCGTCTCCGATGAGGAACGGTGTGACGCCGTACGCAAGCGCGTTTGGAGTGCCGTTGGCGACCGCGATGTGCAGCGAATGGGCGAGCCACGCTGCTCCGCAAATGTAGATGACTGCAGTGCCGGCCAGCATCGCCGGGATCGACGTGGCGATGTTGCGATCCTGGCCGCGCTCGGCGAGCAAGCCGACGACGGCGGCAGCAAGCACGAAGCCACACAGATATCCGGCCGTGCTGCCGGTGGCGGTGTGCCACCCCTTGCTGATGCTCGTGCCTGTCTTGTCGTTGGCGTACCAGGCCACCGGCATGAAGATTCCGGCGACCCAGTAGACGAGTTGACTGAGCGCACCTCTGCGCCAGCCGAGCGCTGTGCCGGAAAGGAGCACCGCCAGCGTTTGGCCGGTGATGGGCACCGGGGTGAAGCCGAGGTTGATGCGAACCTGGGCCAGAACCGCCGTGAAGATGGCGAAGCCGACGACGAGCGTCGCATCGCGGAGCAGCACGGCGTTGCGGCCCTTTGCCTGGGGAAGGAGATCGATCAACGTCTGACGGGGCTGTACAAATGCGGCGGTCATGACTGAGCAAGGTAGTTGGGCCGCACGAGCGCGACCCAATGGTGCCGACTCAGGCCGGTGCCGGCGATGTCATTGCGCTCCGTCGATCAGTTCCAGGAGCACGGTCGAGTGGTCGGGGAGGTCGATCGTGTCACCCGGCTTCAGCATCGCGGCCTCGGGGTCGTCCACGAGGCCGGTGGCGGAATCGAGGAGGACCCGCCACACCCCGTCGGCGATGCCGGAGGGAATGATGAACGGCGTGTTCTCGTTCCCGGCATTGGTGAGCCACAAGAAGTCGGCGTCGGTGATCTGCTCGCCACGCGCACCACGTTCGATGGAGTCGCCGCCGAGATACATGGTCACGGTCTTGAGGTCACCGGCGTTCCAGGCATCGTCGTCCATCTCCGCCGAATCGGTGCTGAACCAGGCCAGGTCGATGGTTCCCTCGCCATGCAACGAGTGCCCCTGGAAGAACTGGCGGCGATGGAAGGTGGGATGTGTGCGGCGAAGGCGGATCAGCGCGGCGGTGAAGTCCCGAAGTTCCAGATCGGCGTTGTTCCAGTCGAACCACGAAATCTCATTGTCCTGGCAGTAGGCATTGTTGTTGCCACCCTGTGTGCGGCCGATCTCGTCGCCACCGAGCAACATCGGAACACCCTGCGAGAGCAGCATCGTCGTCAACAGGTTGCGCTGCTGGCGTGCCCGCAACGCGTTGATCGACTCGTCGTCGGTCGGGCCCTCGGCCCCGCAGTTCCAACCGCGGTTGTGGCTCTCGCCGTCGTTGTTGTCCTCGCCGTTGGCGTCGTTGCGCTTGTCGTTGTACGTGACCAGATCGCGAATCGTGAAACCATCGTGGGCGGTGATGAAGTTGATGCTCGCGTGCGGCTTGCGGCCGGCAGCCTCGTACAGGTCGCTCGACCCGGTGATCCGGTACGCGAACTCGCCGAGTCCCTGTGGTGCGCCGGCCCAGTGGTCGCGGATGCAGTCGCGATAGCGGCCGTTCCATTCCGCCCACTGCGGCGGGAAGTTGCCGACCTGATAGCCGCCGTCACCGACGTCCCATGGCTCTGCGATCAACTTCAATCTGCTGATCACCGGGTCCTGTTGGACGAGATCGAAGAACGCGGACAGCTTGTCGACTTCGTGCAGGCTGCGCGCCAAGGTCGAGGCGAGATCGAAGCGGAAGCCGTCGACGTGCATCTCCGTCGCCCAGTAGCGCAGGCTGTCCATCACCAACTGCAGAACGAACGGGTTCTGCATGTTCAACGTGTTGCCGGTACCCGTGTAGTCCATGTAGAACTGCTTGTCGTCGCCGACGAGGCGGTAGTACGAGGCATTGTCGAATCCTTTGAACGACAGCGTCGGACCCATGTGGTTGCCCTCGGCGGTGTGGTTGTAGACAACGTCGAGAATCACCTCGATACCTGCCTGGTGGAGCGTCTTGACCATCTGCTTGAACTCCTGCACCTGCTGGCCCTGGTTGTGCCGGTGCGAGTACTCGTGATGTGGGGCGAAGTAGCCGATCGAGTTGTAGCCCCAGTAGTTGCGCAGGCCTCGCTCGACGAGATGCGCGTCGTGCACGAACTCGTG
>JAYTRT010000281.1:0-1815 GCA_043746045.1 Actinomycetota bacterium
GACCGTGCTCGTCGTGATCGGTGTCGACGACTTGAACGGGCCACCAGCGGGCCCGGGTACAACGCACGTGGTGACGTCATCCCCGCTGACGCAGTCCGCTGTCTGGTCTGGAACGCGGACATCGCCCGGATCCTGATCAACGGATCGGTCCCCGTTGGACTCGGCCGGACACAACGCTTGGCGAGCAACGATCAATGGTGTGCACGTTCCATCACACATTCCGACACCGCCACGACCTCACCCTGATCGGCGACGCCAACAACCTCACCATGCGATCACCCGACAGCACCACCATCGCCCTCCCACCACGAGGACACACCCACCACCACCCACCCAAACCACCCACCCAAACCAACACCCAAACCCGACCAACACGACCTCTTCGACGACCCCGCCGACGCGCGACGCCGACGTATGACGCCGCGCATCGTTCGGTCACGGCATCCGGCGAGTTCATTGCTCAGTCATCCCGATTTCAGGGACTGCGAATGGTCCGGCTGCGGGTCGGGCCGTACGCTGGGACGGGTGCGAGCGCGACGGGTGCTGGTCATCGGAATCGGGGCCGGTGATCCGAACCTGCTGACCATCCAAGCCGCGCAGGCGATCGCCACCGTGGATGCATTCATCGTCGTCGACAAAGGCGATGGCGCCAGTGATCTGGCCGCCGCGCGTTCGCGTATCCTCGAGCGGCACGCAACCCGCCGACCGTACCGAGAGGTGCACATCGCCGACACCCGTCGGCGCACCGATGTGCCCTACACAGAGGCTGTCGCTACATGGCACGGTGATCGTGTCGTCGCCTTCGAGCGGTCGTTGATCGACGACGTCGCCGACGGTGAGTGCGCCGGGCTGCTCGTCTGGGGCGACCCGGCCCTGTACGACAGCACACTTCGGATCATCGACCAGGTCAGCGCACTCGGCAATCTGACGCTCGACGTGGACGTGATCCCGGGAATCAGCAGCGTCCAGCTGCTGGCCGCCCGCCACCGGATCCCGCTGAACCGCATCGGTGAACCGGTGCAGATCACCACTGGTCGCCGACTGGCCGACGGACTGCCGATCGGTGTGGACGACGTGGTCGTCATGCTCGATGCGAACAATTCGTTCCTCAGCATGATCGACCAACCGTACGAGATCTTCTGGGGGGCGTATCTCGGTACGCCCGATGAGTTGCTGATTGCCGGACCGTTGGCGGATGTCGCCGACGAGATCGTCAGCGTTCGCACCGCCGCACGGCAGCGCAAGGGTTGGATGTTCGACATCTACCTCCTTCGACGGACCACCTGACGTCGAAGTCGGTCGGCTGTCACGAGCAGGACGATGACGACCACGGTGCTGTTCCTGCGTAGCCGCACGGCGGCATCGATGTCCGTGACCTGTACGGCCCGACCGTCCCCGAGTATTCCCCGGTCCTCGACGTGTCCGTCGTAGGTGTTGACGCCGCCGAGGCGCACAGCGAGTGCAGCGGCGAATGCTGCTTCGACCACTCCACCGTTGGGAGACGGATGCTGGGGGGCGTCTCGACGTACGGTGCGCACGACGGAACGAGCTGACGCCGGCCGGGCTGCAACGACTGCCGCCGCCGTCAGTCGTGCCGGTATGTAGTTGACGACATCGTCGAGACGGGCAGTGGCCCATCCGAACCGTTCGTACCGTTCGTTGCGGTGACCGACCATTGCATCGAGGGTGTTGATCGCCCGATGAGCCAACACGGCGGGCGCGCCTCCGACCGTCGCCCAGAACAGCGATGCGGTGACCGCGTCGACGCAGTTCTCTGCCACCGACTCGATCACGGCGCGGCTGATCTCGCTCACA
>JAYTRT010000282.1:0-1810 GCA_043746045.1 Actinomycetota bacterium
CGGTTCAGCCACGACGACGGTTGGTAGCCGTTTCGTTCCTGGCTTGACACTCTCCGAACAGGTGTTCGATACTCGTGGAGTGATGACTGTGCACGACATTGAGGGTTACCGACGCGCCGCTGCGATGGGCGCCAACTCTCACCCGACGCCGTACAGCGGATCCTCGGCGACCTCGACCAGCTCGTCCGTGAACGCCTGCAGATCGCCGCGATCCTCGCCAAGTTGCCCGCATCGGTCGGTGCTGTCAGACAGACCCTCAACCACCTACAACGGCTCGTCGGCTGAGCATTGACGCCGCGCTCGCGAGAGCGCATCATCACGGTGAGAGCCGTGTTCAGCTCGTTGAGGGGATTGGGCCGGCCCGGCGAGCGTGGAGGGGTGTCTTTGGAAGGGTGCTCCTCCACCTCCACCCGGACGCTTCGACGTGTCTGGCGTTCTCCCGAGCCAGCCACCTGTAATGCGACGGTCCTTCCTCGATCCAGCTGGCGGATGCGATCGAGGGGGACCGTTGCATCGTGAACCGTAAGGGGTCGGCCGGTTCACAAGATGTCGGGGCTGCGGATCTTTGTGGTTCAGCTGACGGGTTTGTAGGTGACGACGGCTTGGCAGAACCCGTAGTTGAAGCTTGTCATGGACGTGGTCAGGGCGATCTCGTATGTGCCGGTCGACGTCGTGATCTCGGTCGACGTTGGAGAGAACCCGAAATGCATGGACCCGGTTCCGCTCCTCGTTTGGACCACACCAATGGTCGTCGCCTGCAATCCGTCAGCACCGAGATCCTCGCGGGTGACGCCGACGCTGATCGTCGGGCCGCCGTTCGACTCATACATGGTGACGTCTACAGAGAGGAGTTGTACGCCGACTGGAACGACGAGTGGGACAATCCCTTGAGCCGTCGTGTTGTTGAGGTTTGTGCCACACCTGTTGGTGGTGCCGTAGGCGCCTGCACCTTGAAACTTTAACGCGGATGGAGGGTAGATGTCCTGGTGCGGAGTCGGAGGAGGTACTGCGGCGATCGCCGCGTCGACTTGGGCTTTGGTGTAGTAGCGGTCGTCGTGGTCGTGGTCGGTGTAGTAGCCGACGATGTCGCCGATCACGTCGACTGTTCCGCCGTTGTTGAACAGACTGATCTGGCCGTCGGCGGACAGTTTGACGTCGACTTTGTTCGGGGTCGGTGGCGCTCCGGCGACCCAGTTCAGGTTTGATGCTGTCGGCTGTTTCGCGTCTGACGGGTACACCGTCAGATAGCTCGTCGCAGTCGGGTTCACAGCGGTCACGTTCATCGCGACGCCGGTTGCTTGGGTCGGGATGGTGCAGTTTCCGTGTGTTCCGGTGACTGGTTGAGTGAACGTGTCATTGGCGGCAAGTGGGGCGCTACGCGGCCCGACCGTCGATGTGGCCCGCGTGTCGAACAACCGGCACGGCACAATCGGAACGAACAGCCCGCCCGCGCCACCACCGGCGGAGTTGGTTGCGTTCGCGCTCGGGAGGGTGATTCCTGCAGTGAGGGTGACAGCCACCGCAGCGCCGAGAGCGCTCCAACGAGTGCGATTGAACATGAGGGTTCTCCGATCGATTCAGACCCGCGATCTTCGCAGACCCCGACGACCGCCCCGACCGACCTGAAAGCCCACCGGACCAGACGCGCAAGTGCCCCGGCCGGAACCGGGGCACCCTCACCTCATCTGCGCTGATGGCGACGCTCTCCCGCCATCTGTGACCTGGTGTTATGCCACGAACTCGTCGATGATCGTTTGGCTCAGGTTGTAGAACGTCCAGTCCAACGAAGCCGACTCCGAAATGGATTCGA
>JAYTRT010000283.1:0-1807 GCA_043746045.1 Actinomycetota bacterium
GCCGAAGCTCTGTCATGGTTGGAAGAGGCCGCCACCATCTGCGACGAACACGGAATCAGGAGCTGGGCGGCTCGGATCGTCGACCTACGGAACGACACCTCCACTGCCATCGAATGACGCGACCTCGACGCTCACCGGCTTCGTCGAACGACGCGGGTTGGAGCGCCGGTTCGCGGACCGAAGAGAACGCGAGCCGCATCGTCGAGCACGGACGAGACTCGGGCAGCATCCCAGCCGTTGTTCAACCAATTGATCACCACACTGTTGATCACATGGCCGAGTGTCTCGATGGCGGCTTCCCGATCGGCGATGGCTTCAGCCCCGATCGCAGCGTCGATCATGCTGTAGTAGCTGCGGGTGACCGCTTGACGCGCGGCAGCAACCCCAGCACCGCCAGAGTGGATCGAGCGCATCAGCGTTCTCGTCATCACGTCGTCGCGTTCGAGCGTGCCGGCAATACCACGCAGGACGACGTTGACCCGCTGCTCCGCTGTCTCGCCGCGAGCCGGCCGCTTGGCGAGCACGGCTCGAAAGTCACTCATCCGCTCGGCGTGAGCCTCTGCAATCAGTTGATCCTTGGAGCTACAGAACTTGTACACGGTGTTCAACGACATCTTCGTCTCTCGGGCGAGGTCGCGCATCGAGACCGATTCGTAACCGTTCTGCGCAGCGCGTCGAGTTGCTTCGAGGAGCCGATGAAAGCGGGGATCGTCACGATTCGGCACCGACTCGACCACTTCCGAAACCACGGCATTCATCGCGCCGACACTAGCGATCCGGCGCGCAGCGCCTCAGATCGGCAGCGGCAGACCGTCCAGACCAAGCACGTCGAGGCCGAGGGATTCGATCAGGTCGAGGCTGACATTGGCCGAGCCGGTCTGGTCGGGACCGCAATCACACAGCGCGATCGTGCCTTCCACCATGGCTTCCATCGACTCGAACATCGACTCGTCGAGACCTCCACCGAGGAGTGCGAGCGCACCCTCGCTGGCAACCGCCGCCCGCGGTTCGACTGCGTTGATGCGCACGCCCGTGCCGTGCAGTTCCACGGCCAGCGCGTTCGTCATCCGATTCAGCGCAGCCTTGCTCGTCCCGTACATGCCGACGTTCGCGGCGACGCCGTCGGTCTTGAACGGCGGCCCGGCTGCGGCACGAGCGGTGCCGCTGGAGACGTTGACGATCCAACCGTCGCCTCGTTCGATCATCCCCGGGATGACGGCCTGGCTCAGGTCCAGCGGTGCGAACACGTTGACCTCGAAGGTGATCGAGCGGCGTTTGGCCGGGTAATCGAGCATCGATTGATAGATCGCAGCAGCAGCGTTGTTGACGAGGATGTCGACGCGCCCTCCGAGCAAGGCGAGTGCCTCGGGAACGATCCGTGCCCGATCATTCGGATCACCCAGATCGGCGACGACCGCTTCGACAACGCCTCCGTAACGGCGGCAACGCACGAGGGTTTCGTTGAGGCTGCCGTCGAGATGGTCGTGATGATCGAGCGTGCGCGCGGTGATCACCACGCTGGCCCCCTCGGCGGCGAGGCGTTCGGCGATTGCTGCGCCGATTCCGCGGCTGGCCCCGGTGACAATGGCCGAACGGCCGATGAAACGCTGCATGTCGAGAAGTCCTTCAGTGCTCAGGTGGCGTGTACGGCGGCGAGGCACGTCACGGACAGGTTCGCCGATGCAGCGACATCTGCAATCGGATCGGCTCGTCGATGAAACACAGTTGATCACGTCCGGGCAACCACTGTCGCACCGACGTGGATCAAACGCGTTCGAGTTCGACGACCGGGGCAGCGGTGCATCGC
>JAYTRT010000284.1:0-1803 GCA_043746045.1 Actinomycetota bacterium
TTGTACGACCTCACCGACGACCCGCTGCAGCAGACGAACCTGTGGGACGACCCGAGCGCTGCGTCGACGCGCAGCGACCTCGTCGCCGACCTGTGGGACCGTCAGCCTGCTGTCCGCCACCCGCGCCTGCCGCTGATCGCTCCGGTATAGCGGCCCACCTCACCACCCGGCCCAGGGCTTCTGCGTGAGGACAAACACGAACGTTCGGATCTGATCTCGCACTGAGCTGGGTTCGAAGTCGGGGTGCGAAGCCCGGGCCAGCGCTCTACGTGAGGACAAACATCAACGTTCGGATCCGATCTCGCACTGAGCTGGGTTCGGCCGTTCGGGTTCGACGCCCGGGCCAGGTAGTTCGGTAGCCTAACGAACGTGCCGACCCCTGACCCGACCGCCGCCGAGCTGTTCACGGCCGTGCGCGGGTTGGCATTCGCAGCACGTCGGATCGAGCGAAAGCTTTCGGCGATGTCACTGGCCCAGCTGCGGATCATGACGCTCGTCGCCCACGACCCGGTACGCGCAAGCGTGCTCGCCGAGGGTGCGGCGCTCAGTCGCCCGACGCTCACCGGAGTGCTCGAGGGCTTGGTCGCCAAGGGCTGGATCGACCGATGCGCCGTCGACGGTGATCGGCGCGGCGTCACCCTGTCGATCACAATGTCGGGTCGCGAGGCCTTGGTGCACGCCGAGCGGGAGTCGACGTCGGCGTTGTCCGAACTGCTCGACGACCTGCAGCCCGGGCAGCGCGCCGCGACGATCGACGCGCTGGGAACGTTGACGACAGTTGCCAAGCGACGTCTCGCCCACCACACAGCGGGTATCGAGTTGCCGTCATGAGCGAGAGCACCAAGCGGGCCGATCGGCCGACACATCTCGCCGACAGTCTGGCCGGACAGTCCGGAGCACGGATCGAGCCGGCCGCCGAAGGTGGCTGGGTCCGCCGCCTGCTGCCCTTCCTGATGGTGCACAAGCGCGACGTGATCATCGCGCTGCTCGCCTCGGCGGTCGGTCAGGGCGCGAACGGTATCGGCCCTGTCGTGCAGAAGGTGATCGTCGACGACGGCATCGTCCACCACACTCGCTCGGTGACGCCGTGGCTGATCCTGCTCGGGGTGTTGGCGGCGATCACGTTCGGTCTCGCCTTCGTCCGCCGATGGGTCGGAGGGCGCGTCAGCCTCGCCGTCCAGCACGACCTACGTACGTCAATCTTCGACCGTCTGATGCGGCTCGATTTCGCCGGCCACGACAAGCTGCGCACCGGCCAACTGGTGTCTCGCGCATCGAGCGACCTCGGCCTGATCCAGCAATTGCTCGCGTTCCTACCGATCATGCTCGGCAACATCATCCTGGTGCTGATCGCGCTGGTTGCGATGCTGATCCTGTCGCCGGAGCTGACACTGATCATGCTCGTCGCCCTACCGCTGATGGCGTTCACCGCCCTGAAGCTGCGCACCACGGTGTTTCCCGCCACATGGTTCGCCCAACAGCGGGCGGCGGAGGTCGCCGGCGTGGTGGACGAGGCGGTCACGGGCGTTCGCGTCGTGAAGGGGTTCGGAGCCGAAGCTCGCGAGATCGAGCGGCTCGGGGTCGCGTCGGTTGCTCTGTACAAGGCTCGCGTCCGGCTCGTCCGGCTCTCGGCCCGAGCGACGTCGGCGCTCTCGGCCATTCCCGCGTTCGCCCAGGTTGCCGTGCTGGCCCTCGGTGGATGGATGGCGATGCGCGGCCACCTCAGCCTCGGCACGTTCCTCGCCTTCTCCTCGTATCTCGTCCAGCTGGTTGCGCCGATCCGGATGATCGCGCTCGTCATCG
>JAYTRT010000285.1:0-5862 GCA_043746045.1 Actinomycetota bacterium
TGCAGATCACCTCGTGGGTGTCGTACGAGTAGCCGCTCAACTCCTCGGCGATATCGGCGAAGTCGGCAGCCGGATCCACGCCGTCGGACAGACCGACGACGAGCAGACCGTGGATATTCGCGAGCGGTAGCGAGAGCAGGCCGAGTGTCGCTCGATCGATCTCCGCGAATGCCCATGCTTCGGGTTGCCCGACGAGTCCGCCAGTTCCGTCGTAGACCCAGGCGTGATACGGACACGTGAATCGGCGAGCGGCGCCGCAGCCGTCGGCGACCTGTGCGCCGCGATGCGTACATGCGTTGAGGAAGGCGCGTAGTTCGCCGTCGGCGTCGCGCGTGATGAGCACCGGGACACCGGCCACTTCCTTCGTCACATACGTATTCGGTACGGGCAGTTCACCGGCCCACCCGACGACATGACTCCCACCGCGGAACAGCACGTCGCGTTCGCGTTCGAACCGCACGGGATCGGTGAATGCCGATGACGGTTCGCTCATCGCGTGCGGCGCCGTGTCGAGCGAATCCTTGCGAATCCGGTCGACCATCCGCCGCGTCAGATCCGCAGGGAAGCGGGTCGGCGCTACTACCGGCGCACCATTCCGATTCACGTCGAGATCAGTCATCTCCGCGGCGCCGACGATGATGCGCTCGCGCCACCACAGCGGGGCGGCTTCGATGGTTCAGATGGCGGCGTGTGTGCACTCATGGCCAGCGACTGTACGTGTCAAGATGCTCCGATGAGCGACCAGAACCACAGAGAGGGGAAGTGGTCCGAGACCGACATCCCCGACCAGACCGGCCGAACGGCACTGGTCACCGGAGCCAGTAGCGGAATCGGTCTGGAGGCAGCACGCGCGCTCGCCGTGCGGGGGGCCCGGGTGCTTCTCGGCTGCCGCAATCCGGACAAGGCTGCGAAAGCTCTGGCGCAGATCCGAACCTCCGCGTCGGAGGCCGACGTCAGGGTCGTCGCGATGGATCTCGCTGACCTGTCCTCCATCCGCGCGGCGGCTGACGAGGTGACCGCGATCGCGCCTCACCTCGACCTGCTGATCAACAACGCCGGTGTCATGGCCGTTCCGTTGCAACACACGGCTGACGGTTTCGAGATGCAGTTCGGCACCAACCATCTCGGTCATTTTGCTCTGACCGGTCTGCTGCTGGACAGCCTCGATGCAACGCCCGGAGCCCGCGTCGTCACCGTCAGCAGTACCGGACACAAGATGGGCCGCATCGCGTTCGACGACCTCGACGCACGTGCGGGCTACCACCGCTGGTTGCGGTACGGCCAGAGCAAGGTTGCGAATCTGTTCTTCACCTTCGAGTTGCAACGTCGTCTCGATCTGGCGAAATCGAACACGATCGCGCTCGCCTGCCATCCCGGTGGAGCGACGACCGAACTCTCCCGAGACGCGGGGTTGTTGATGAAGTTGTTCCAGCCGGCAGCCGACCTGGTGATGCAGTCTGCGGCGATGGGTGCGCTCCCGACGTTACGTGCGGCCACCGATCCGGAGGCCAACGGCGGCCAGTTCTACGGCCCCGATGGACTGACCGGCATGCGCGGTTGGCCGGTCACGGTGCACTCGAGTGCCTACAGCCACCGCACCGATGTCGCCGCGCAACTGTGGGTGGTCTCCGAAGAACTGACGGGTGTTTCCTACCTGGACTGACGAAGGCTCGGAATGGAGTGGGGGGCCGACCGCCACCCGGCCGATCGAAACATTCGCCCCGACGTCAGATCGGCTGTGGAGTCCTCGGCATGGCTCTGCCCGCTCGCGCGCGTCGGGCCGAGCCAGCCTCAGCGACCTGCTCGGGAGTGGCATCGAGATCACGCCACCAGCCGGTGGACAACAAGACCCCGATCATCACCACGAACGCCGCGGCGTCCAGGGTCATCGTCGTGCGGAATCCAATGGCATCCCCGAGCGACCCGAGCGCCTGCGTACCGATCGGGATACCGGCCAGCACTCCGAGCAGGTAGAAGCTGACGGCCCGACCCCGGTACTCGTCGGGAACAGCACCTTGGATCAACGTGTTCAACGCGATCGCGATCTGCAGATGTCCGATCCCACAGATGAAGTACGCGAGCTGTCCGATCGCGTACGAGTGAGTGAGCGGCAGCAGACCGACCCCGATCGCGAAGAGCGCAAGCGCACCGACCGCCTGGACCGAGCGCCGCAACCGGTCGTTCCAACGGATCGCGACGACAGAGCTGACGAGCGCACCGACGCCGAGGGCCGTCAACAGGCCGGCATTGCCTTCGCTCGAGTGGGCAAACAGGCGCTCCGAGAGCGCTGATGCCACGTACTGCAGGGACTGTCCGAACGTCGATGCCGCCAGGGCCAGGAACACAGCGATTCGCAACGGTCGTCTGTTCCAGATGTACGCAGCGCCTTCCTTCAAGCCGGCGAGCACCTTCTGGGCGCGAGCCCCAGTGTCGTTCGTTCGGGGATGGACGATCACGAGCGCACCGATGACCAACAGGTACGTCAGAGCGTTGCAGAGGATGGCAGCACCGATCCCGCCGAATTTGACGATCAATCCTCCGAATGCGGGACCGATCGCCCGGGCCATGGTGAACTGCACGCTGTTCAGACGAACGGCCTGCAGGATGTCCTCGTTCGGAACCAGCAGCGGAACGAACGACTGCCAAGCGGCGGTCTGGAACCCGGCTGCGACCCCGTTGACGAAGCCGATCAGAACGATCCATCCGGGAGTCACCATGTGTCCGAGGTACATTCCCCACAGGACGAAGGCGGTCGCCATCTGCAGGCTCTGCGTGATCTGCAGAACGGTCTGCCGGGACACCCGGTCGGCGAGCACCCCTGCGTATGGTGTCAGCAGCAGCGCCGGCACCAGCGTGACCACCGTCGACAGGCCGAGCCATGTGCCGCTGTTGGTCAGGTCGTACAACAGAGCCTGAACGGCGATCAGTTGCATCCAACTGCCGCCGTTGCTGATTGCCGCGGCACTGAAGAACAGGGCGAAGTCTCGGTGACGGAAGATCTTCAGCGAACCCGTCTTCGGTGGTGTGTCGGTTTCGCCCATACCGCTCACACGCCGCTCAGACGGCGTTCTGGTGGGGTTGTGCACTCACAGATCGGGGAGGCCCATATCGAAGTTGGGCACCTGGAGGCCCCCGTCGACGTGCAGGATCTTGCCGGTCATGTATGCCGACGCCGGGCTACAGAGGTAGAGCACGGCCGCGGCGATGTCGTCTGCTGTGCCGAGCCGGCGAAGTGGGGTGGCGTCCTGGATCGCAGCGCGGATCGCCGGGTCGCGCATGATGACTTCCAACGATTCGGTGTGGATCGAACCGGGCGCAACGGCATTGACACGGATGCGCGGCGCGAGGTCGGCGGCGAGCAGTCGTGTCGCGTGATCGAGCGCGGCCTTGACCATCCCGTACGTGCTGAACCCGCGTGCGACGAGGTGCGCCATCGTGGTCGTGATGCTGACGATGGAGCCACCGCCGGTGGCGAGCATGTGGGGAACCGCTGCGCGGGCCATCCGGACCGGTCCGGTGACGTTGAAGTCGAATGCCTCGTTCAGCGTGCGATCGCTCGTGCGCAGGAACTCGCCCGGCATTGCCCCACCGACGACGTTGACCAGAACGTGCAGGCCCCCGAATTCGGCTGCGGCGCGATCGAGTGCGCCCGTGTCGTCACCAGACTCTGCGGTGGCCTGATAGACCACCGCCGTACGGCCAAGTGAGCGGATGATGGCAGCCGTCTCGTCGAGTTGGCTGAGCGTGCGAGCACGGATTGCCACGTCTGCGCCGGCCTCGGCCAGTGCAATCGCGCTGGCGGCACCGATACCACGTCCAGCTCCGTTGACGAACGCGAACTGCCCGTCCATCCTGAACATCTGCATCACGGTCATTTGGCGACATCCTTGTCTGCGTGGGCTGTTGGATTCATCCATCTCGAGAGCGACTCGATCACGCAGGATCGCGTCTCGTCGGAACTCTCCTGGCGTTCGATGGCGATGACCATCGTGGTCTGGATGCCGGTCGGCACATCGGCGACGTCGGTGAGGCTGACCGTGGCCCGAACTCGGTCACCGGCGCTCAACCGTTCTCCGACCTTCACCGCCTGGGTCCCGTAGTTGACGCCGAGGGCGAAGCCACGCACCTCGACGATCTGAGGCAGGAACATGTTCGACAGGCTGACCGCGAAGTACGTGCAGTCGGTGTCGCCGGTAGCCGCCACGAACTCGTCGATTCGCCGCTGGGTGATGTCGTACCAATCGCTGATCCCGAGTTCGGATCCAACAGCGGCGCGCACGGCAGCATCGCCATCGAGAACGTTGAGCGGTGTGGCGCTTCTCACCGGCAGAAACCATCGAGCACGGCGGATGCCTGGGCGACGATGCGCTCGATCAACTCGGCGCAGCTCGGCAGGTCGTCGATCACGCCGACAACCTGACCGCTGGCCATCACGCCGCTCTGCACGTTCCCGTCGACCAGCGCCGCCTTGAGCAGCATCGGCGTGTTCGCAGCCATCAGCATCTGGGCCCAGCTGAGATCACCGCTCTTGCGCATCGCCAGGCCCTCGGACAGCATTGCGCGCAACGGTGTACCGGTCATCGACCGGAACTTCAGCGCGTTGAGCGCAGCACGCGGGAGCGCCAGCGCCTTGCCCCGACCGCTCTCCAACTGGACGACCAGATCGGTGTTCAGGACGCGGTGCGGCACGCCGTCGACCTGTTTGCTGACCGTTGTCTCCGTCACCGAGCGGGCCAGGTAGAAGTCCTTCACCGACTGCGGGACCGCCGAATCACTGGTGAGCAGGAAGCGCGTACCCATCGCAATACCTGACGCCCCGTAGGCGAGGGCCGCGACGAGGCCACGACCGTCGAAGAAGCCACCGGCGGCGATGACGGGTACCTTGCCGGCAACGGCGTCGACCACTTGCGGGAGCAGGATGGTGGTCGGCACGGAGCCGGTGTGGCCGCCGCCTTCACCGCCCTGAACGAGGACACCGTCGACGCCCCACTGGAGAACCTTCTCGGCGTGGCGTTTGGCGCCGATCGACGGGATCACCAACGCGCCGCCATCGTGGAGCTGCGAGATCAGCTTCTCCTTCGGGGCCTGAGCGAAGCTGGCGACGCGAACGCGCTCGTCGATGAGGAGCCTGATGCGATCGCCGATGTCGGCGGAGTCAGCACGCAGATTGACCCCGAACGGCTTGTTCGTGCGGCTCTTGACTTCTGCGATCGCGGCGCGCAACTGAGCGAAGTCCATCGTCGCGCTGGCCAGGATTCCAAGGCCCCCGGCGTTCGACGTCGCGCTGGTCAATCTGGCACCGGCGACCCAACCCATGCCTGTCTGCACGATCGGATACTCGATGCCGATCAGATCGCACAGCGAGGTGTGCAGATGCGAATTGACCGGGCTGTCGATCAGACGGTCGGCCATCTCAGGAGACCTCGCGATGACGGAGGCCACGCGGGTCGAGACGATCGATCACGATCTGCTCCTCGGCGGTCGGGCTCCGGCTGACGGGCACATCGCCGTCGATGACCAATTCGAAACCGGTGGCTGCCTGCACGTCGGCCACGGTGACACCGGGGTGGACGCTGGCCAGACGCATGGAATGGTCCGGTGTCTCGAAGTCCATCACTCCGAGGTTGGTCACGACCCGGGGCAGACGATGGTGTCGACGAGCGGCCTCGCTGAGGAGCGCGACCCGGTCGTAACCGAGTCCGCTGACCATGTCGACCTTCGGCACGAAGACCTTCGTCGTGTGTTTCGGGATGAAGAAGCTCGTGGCGTGACTGATCGTGTTGCCGGGCCCGCCGCGGACACCGAGCAACTGTGCCTTCGGTCGTTCGAACGAGCCGATCAGGGCAATGTTCGTGTTGCCGA
>JAYTRT010000286.1:0-1802 GCA_043746045.1 Actinomycetota bacterium
TACTCCTCCCAGGGCCCGACGACACCGACCTTGGCTGCCGCGTGGATGATCGCATCGCATCCTTCGGCCGCTGAGGCAACGAGCTCTGTGTCGCGGATGTCACCGAGGACCTGATCCGTGTCGAGCGGAGCCGCGTGACGCTGCAGGCAGACCACCTCGTCGCCACGTCGCAGCAGTGCTTCGACAGTGCGTCGAGCCAACAGGCTCCCGGCTCCCGTGACCAGCACTTTCACCACGACCGCCGGGACCGATCACCGGCCAGGACGTGGCCGGCCCAGACTGCGACCGCCGTACGGTCGATCTTGGTGTTGTGACGGATGTCCACGGGCAACGCACGGACCGTCAGCACGGCTGCGACAGGGTGCGTGACAACGGCGCGCACCGATGCACACAGCTCGCCGTCGGCGAGGCCGTCGGCGCGATCAGGCTCCTCGATCACCACAACCAGTTGCTGGCAGCCGGCCGGTCCGACACCGATGGCTGCAGCACACCGGACGCCATCGATCGTCTCGACCGCCACTTCCACCGGAACAGGCGTGACCGGGCCGCCATCGGCGTGGATGACGTGCACGCTGCGGCCCTCGACCCACAACCGACCAGAAGCGTCGACGTGGCCGACATCGCCCGATCGATGCCAGACACGTCCCTCTGCATCGCGCGGGCGAGCGTCGTGTTGGGTCCGCCACAGCTGGTCGTACCCGTCCGAAAGCCACGCCGCACGGACGAGGATCTCGCCGCTCGAAACGAGGGGGTCGACGGGCTGGCTCGCGTCGAAATCGAGCGCGGCAATCATCACCGACACACCCTCGACCGGGACGCCGACGCACACCCCACCGACACCGCCGGCCGCGTGTTCCTCGTCGACCGCAGCCGAGATCTCGCCCAATTCGATGTCGGCCACCGGCAGGCATTCGGTCATCCCGTACGGCGTGTGCAGTTCGGCCGCCTCGCAGAGGCGCGCCGCCGCCTTCAACGTCGCAACCGGAACGGGGGCGCCAGCCGACAGCACCAGCCGCAACGAGGCAAGCCGATGATCGCCGTATGCCGGTGCGGTCCGGTCGACATTGGCAAGTGCTGCCGGCGATGCGAACACGATGGTCGCATCGATCGAGGCCACCGCATCGCCCAACGCAACCGCCGTCAACGAACCCGGAGCGGTGACGTCGACATCGGGGATCGTCGATGGGATGCCGAGCGCAGGTCCGTACAACGCGAACGGGGCGAACGCGGCGACGAGACGATCGCCAGCGGTGATGCGGTAGACGGCGGCCAGAGCGTCGCGCTGCGCGGCGATCTGGCGATGCAGGTAGCGCACCCCCTTGGCCGGCCCGGTTGCTCCCGATGTGTACAGAACTGCGGCCGGTGCATCGCCGGCCGGTTCGGGCGGCAACGGTGAGGTGCAGTCGGCAAGACGGTCGAGGGTGCTCACCGAGCCGAACACCGCCCGCCGGCCGACCGCAATCGATCGTGCGCGCGGCGCCCACCGCATCAGTCGGGCTGCAGCCAGCGCCTTCGGTTGGCCGACGACCCATTGCACATGCGCGCCGCGCACCGCCCGACCGAGCCCGCGCAGCCCCAATCCGCGATCGGCGATGACCGTGACTGCGCCGGCCCGCCAGCAGCCATAGACGGTCGCGAGCAGATCGACCCCCGGTTCGACCAGTACAGCCACCCGGTCCCCGGGATCAACCCCGGATTCGGCCAACCCCGCGGCGATGCCCATCACTCGCCGATGCAGGTCGGCGAACGAGGTGGACCGACCGGTCGCGCCGTCGACGAAGGCAGCGGACGGATCCGTCGAG
>JAYTRT010000287.1:0-1801 GCA_043746045.1 Actinomycetota bacterium
CCGGGCACTGGCAGATGCCGCGTGACGGTCTACCTCGGCGAGTTATTCGGTCTCACTGAGCAACCATTCCAAGTGTTCGATCAGCGGTGGAATCGATCGCTCCAGCACATCGAACATCTGCGCGTAGGCGCTCGGTGGTCGACCCCATGGATCGGCGAGATCTTCGTCACCCGGCATCGCGAACGGATCCCAGCGACGCAACAGCTGGATCTGCACGGGTTCGACGGAGGAATAAAAGCTGCGACGCGACTCCTCCCCACCCCGCAGGCGCTCGAGGTCAGAGGCGTTGTCACGATCCATCACAACAATCAGCTCGGAGCGGGCGAAGTCGTCGGGGTGGATCTGTCGACCGACGTGGCCGACGTGGTAGCCACGCAATCCACCCTCATGAGACGCTAACGGGTGGGGCAGGTCTCCGATGTGAGCGCGGGCTGTCGAAGCCGAGTCGAACGTGACATGTTCGGTTCCACGGAGCCGGGCAACGTGCGTTGCCACGGCCTGCGCTGATGGAGAACGGCAGTGATTGCCCGGGCACACGAATAGCACGTGGAGGGGTTGCGGCATACGTAACGCCGATTCAATCGGTACGACCGCAGCGGCACAACCGAACGGTGGTGCTGACGACCGACACGCTCAAAACCGCAGTCGCCGCGCTGGCACCCATAGGCGATAGCAGCCAGGCCATCGTGGGGATCAGGGTCGGTCTGTGTACGTCGCCTTGCGCTTACCGAGGAACGCGGCGATGCCCTCCTGCGCGTCGGGAGTAACCGCGGCCTCGGCCATTGCGTCGATCGCGTACGCATATGCCTCCGTCTGACCGAGCTCGGTCTGGGCATAGAAGCTGCGCTTGCCCGCAGCCTTCGATGCGGCGCTGCCGCGTGTTGCGCGCGACAGCAGGTCGTTCACGGCGCTGTCGAGCTCGTCATCCGGCACCGCATAGTTGATGAGGCCCCACGAAGCCGCCGTCGCCGCATCGATCTGGTCGCCGGTCAGAGCCATCTGCATCGCCCGCTTGCGGCCGACGTTGCGAGCAACCGCAACGAGCGGGGTATGACAGAACAACCCGCCTTTGCCGCCGGGGGTCGCGAAACCGGCGCTCTCGGCTGCAATGGCCAGATCGCATGAAGCCACCAGCTGACATCCGGCTGCAGTCGCCAAAGCGTGGACCTTGGCAATGACCGGCTGTGGAATGGACTGAAGGGTGTTCATCATCTCGGTGCACACGTCGAACAGATGGGTTGCTTGCTTCAGGTCGGTGCCGGCCAAGTCGCCGAAGTTGTGACCCGCAGAGAACACCGGACCGTTGGCCGCGAGGATCGCACCGATCGCACCACTGCCTCCCACCGTGCGAAACGCCTCGGTGACTTCGAGCATGACATCCAATGACAGCGCGTTGCGCTTCTCGGGACGGTTGAGGGTCACGGTCGCGAACGGCTCGTCGAGATCGACGATCACATGTTGGTAGCTCACGTGGCAAGTGTGCCACGAAATTCAGCCTGTGAACTCAGCGGGATGGCCGCTGGCGAGGGTCTGATGCTCCGTCTGATTCCCGCTAGTTAGTCGCGATCAAGTCCAGGACAATGAGCAGATGACATCCACAACCTTCATTGTTGCTAGCATCGATCCGACACAAGCCGACCGACTCCGTGTCACAGGCGGAGTCTCGTATGTAGCCGACAGCAAACCGGGCTACCCCTGCCGCCAATGCCTTTTCGATGCAGAGATCGGTGATGAAATGCTCCTCGTTTCGCACGATCCATTCACCACTACGTCGCCGTATCGATGTGCGAGCCCGATCTTC
>JAYTRT010000288.1:0-1800 GCA_043746045.1 Actinomycetota bacterium
AAGAGGGCAAGTACATCCCGTTCCACATCGAGGAAGAGCTGGGCCTCGACAACTGCATCCACGGCGAAAAGGGCTGCACCACCTGCACCCGCGCCTGCCCTCGCTTCCGGGCCTGGGAACCAGCAGCGAACATGCACCTGTTCGGCCGAGAGCGCGAACCGGACGAGATGGCCGGCATCTGGCGCCAGCTGTATCTGACGCGCGCCAGCGACGACATGGTCCACAAGATGGGCCAGGACGGCGGGTTCGTCTCGGCGATGCTGATCTGGCTCAAGGAACACGACTACATCGAGGCGGCGATGGTCAGCGGTGTCGAGCCCGACGACGCATGGAAAGCCAAGCCGGCGCTCGTCCACGACAAAGCGGAGATCCTTGCCACAGCCGGCAGCCGCTACACGTACTGCGCCAATCCACTGGCTCTTCGTCAGGCCAAAGAAGAGGGACTGTCGAAGCTGGCGCTCGTCGGCATGGGCTGTCAGACCTCGTCGCCTCCGATCATGTGGGACCGCAAGGCGGGCAAGGTCTCCAAGCCGTTCCAATTCACGATCGGTCTGCTGTGTTCGAAGACGTTCGACGACGCGATCTTCCCCGAGCTGTTCGAGGCCAAGTACGGCTTGAAGAAGCAGGACATGGTCAAGATGAACATCAAGGGCGTGTTCCAGATCTGGATGAAGGACGGCTCGTACCACGAGATCAACCTCAAGGAATGCCACCAGTGGACCCGTGAAGGGTGCAAGCACTGCCCCGACTTCGCCGCCGAGCACAGCGACATCGCCACCGGCGGCATCGGCGAGGACAACGACTGGACGCTGACGATCGTGCGTACCGAACTCGGCGAGGAAGTCATCAACCGGATGATCGCCGACGGTTCGATCATCGCCCGCCCGGCCCAGGAGGACAAGGAGGCGATGCGTCTTCTGCGCCTGCTGTCCATCGTCAGTCGCCGCCGGTGGCCCGAGTTCGCCGACAAGAACCCAGGCATCGGCGTCCCCCCACCGAAGAAGAAGGCCCCCGCCGAAACCCCGCCCGCAGCCGTTCCCGCAACCGACTGATCGACCTGCTTCGGTGTTGTTGCGCTGTACCGTGCAGCGCAACGACACCGAGGCAGGGAAGTTTCAGCGAGTTACGACCCGCCAGCGAGTTCCAACGCTCGGGTGAACACGGCGTCGAGCATGGGCTCGGTCAGCTTGCCCGTGAACGTGTTCTGCTGACTCGGGTGATACGAGCACAGCAACATCAGGCCGGACGAGGTCCGGGCTTCGACCAGGTGGCCGAACTTCGGTCGAGGCCGGACGAAGAATTCGCTGCATGCCGCCTCATAGGCGAATCCTCCGAGGCAGACGACGACCCGAGCCCGATTCAAGAGCGCGATCTCGCGCTGTAAGAACGGTCGGCAATTGTCGCGCTCGCTGGTCTCGGGCTTGTTGCCGGGCGGCGCACACTTGACAGCTGCGGTGACCCAGGCGTTCGTCAGCGCGAGTCCGTCGTCGGCGGATGTCGACTCGGCCCGATTTGCCAACCCGGCCCGATGCATCGCTCGGAACAACCAATCGCCGCTGCGGTCGCCTGTGAACACCCGACCGGTCCGATTGGCGCCGTGCGCTGCGGGAGCCAGACCGAGCACGATGATCGCCGCGCCCGGATCGCCGAAGCCCGAGATGGGGCGACCCCAGTAGGTGTCGTCGCGATACGACGCGCGTTTCTCGATCGCAACGAGCTCGCGCCACGCAACCAGACGTGGGCAGAGCTCGCACGAAATGATCTCCTCGCGCAGCGTTGCGACCGCCAACTGAGTCGGTG
>JAYTRT010000289.1:0-1797 GCA_043746045.1 Actinomycetota bacterium
CGAATCCGAATGGTGTGCAGTTGGTGTCGCGACTTCGCCTCAGCGCAGGCCACTCGACGGCCGCCGCTGCTCGGCCCGTGGCGCAGGTCGTCGGCACCCCACTCGACGAAGCGGGCGTGCAAGCCGTCGAATCCCGGCTCCCCGCGTGGGTCATCCAGCAAACACTGACGACACCGTTCAACTGGCCGACCGAATCGAAGCCGGTGCCCGTGGCCGGGAACCCGGTGACGGTCCCGTTCCCTCCGACCACCGATGCCGCGCCTCCCGCGATCACCACGGGTGCCCTCCATGTGTTGCGGTACCAACCAGAGGGCGCCGTGGCCATTGCGCCGTTCGTGAGCATCACGTTCGATCAACCCATGGTGCCTGTCGAGACGCTCGGACAGTTGGCAGGTGCCGACGTCCCGGCGACGATCACGCCGTCGATCCCCGGACACTGGCAGTGGATCGGGACGAGCACGCTTCGCTTCGACGCAACTTCCGACGTCGTCGATCGGCTGCCGATGGCAACGAACTTCACTGTCGATGTGCCCGCCGGAACCAGGTCGGCCACGGGAGGAGTTCTCGCCGACGCGGTCTCGTTCACGTTCTCCACCCCGACGGTCAGCTTGCAGTCGTTCGGGCCGACGGGCGAAAGTCTGACGCTGACACCGACGTTCGTTGCCACCTTCGACCAACGCATCGTCCCCCAGGCCGTCCTCGACACTGTCGTGGTGAAAGCTGACGACCAGCAGCAGCCGGTGCGCCTCGTGACGGCGGTTGAACTGGCAGCCGACGACCACCTTCGCGAATCCGTCAGCGGGCTTCCCGATGGTCGATGGGTCGCGTTCACCCCGGTCGCCGCGTTGTCTGCTGATGCTGCCATCGATGTCCAGATCGGTCCTGGAACTCCATCGGCGGAGGGGCCGGCTGTGACGGCGGCTGCAGTCCACTACACCGGTCACACCTACGCCCCACTCCGCGTTGTCGACGTGGTGTGTTCGTACGCGCCGAACTGTCCCCCCGGATCCGGCATCGTGATCGACTTCGACAATCAGATCGACGCGACCGCGTTCGACCCGTCCACGATCCAGATCGAACCCCCGATCCCCGGCGCCGTGATCGGCGTCTCCGGCACGACGATCGACATCCAGGGCGCGACGACGGCACGCACCGCATACACGATCACCGTTCCCGCCGGAATACGGGACATCTACGGG
The DNA here is from genome assembly GCA_043746045.1 of Actinomycetota bacterium. Classification (GTDB taxonomy): domain Bacteria; phylum Actinomycetota; class Acidimicrobiia; order Acidimicrobiales; family Ilumatobacteraceae; genus WLMZ01. Next base: position 1,200 of record JAYTRT010000289.1, read on the forward strand.
CAGAAGCTGGCCGCGTCCGAGACGCGGAGCGTGCAGATCGGTGAGGCAGCCCAGGTCCTCCAGCAATTTTCCCAGCCGTTCACCACACTCGACCCGTTGTCGGCACACCGTTCGTTGTCCGTCGTCACGGTCAACCACCATGATTTCCGGGTGCGGGTGTTCTCGGTGACGCCCCAGGACTGGCCGGCCTACGTGCTGTATGTCCAGAAGTTGTTCGGGGGCTCACAGAACTCGGACGCGCCCGCACCACCACCCTGGACCACCGTCGACGACAGGACAGTCGCCGTCGACAACCACCCCGACCAGTCGGTGGAGACCAGTATCGATCTCGATCAGTACTTCCACGGCGGATTCGGACATGTCGTGGTCATTGTCGAACCCACCGAGCAGTACGGCGTCGACGATCCGGTCCGCTGGATGAATCGTCCGACCATCACGTGGGCGCAATCCACCGATATCGGTCTCGACGCGCTGACCGACACCGGCAATCTGCACGCATGGACGACGCAGCTCTCGACGGGTACGCCGCTGCCCGGAGTCGCCGTGTCGTTCATCGAAGGGTCGGGATCGGCGACGACAGACGCCGACGGCCTGGCGA
>JAYTRT010000290.1:0-5844 GCA_043746045.1 Actinomycetota bacterium
GGATGAAAAGGCTGCCGCCATGGCACAACAAGCGATCGTCGGCGAAAAAGTCGGCATGACCCAGGTGTGGGCCGAGGACAATCGAATTGTCCCGGTGACCGTCCTGCGGGTCGAGCCGGCACGCGTCGTGCAAGTCAAGACCACCGAGCGCGACGGATACACCGCCCTCCAGGTCACCTACGGGACCCGGGATGCCAAGAAATTGACCAAGCCCGAGGCCGGGCACTTCGCCAAGGCTGGTGTCCTTCCCGGACGTCGCCTCGTCGAACTGCGCCTCGAGAGTGTCGACGGCTTCTCCGTCGGCCAGGAGATCAGCGTCGACACCCTGGTCAAGGGCCAGAAGGTCGATGTCACCGCGGTCAGCCGTGGTAAGGGCACCGCGGGCGTCATGAAGCGTCACAACTTCAAGGGCCAGGGCGCCAGCCACGGTAACCACAAGCATCACCGTGCTCCGGGCTCGATCGGCTCGTGCAGCTACCCGGGCCGGGTGCTCAAGGGCCTGAAGATGGCCGGCCACATGGGCAACGAGCAGGTCACCACACTCAACCTCGAAATCGTCGAGGCCGACCTCGAGCGCGGACTGCTGCTCGTCAGAGGGTCGGTCCCCGGCCCGAATGGCGGCGTCGTCATCGTTCGCAACGCCGTGAAGGGGAAGTGACGTCATGCCTTCCGTAACAACCAAGTCGCTCACCGGGGCCAAGGGTTCCACCGTCGAGCTCGATGCCGACATGTTCGGCGTTCAGCCGAACGTTCCGGTCATGCACCAGGTCGTCACTGCGCAGCTCGCCCACCGCCGTGCCGGCACGCAGTCGACCAAGACCCGCGCCGAAGTCAGTGGCGGCGGCAAGAAGCCGTTCAAGCAGAAGGGCACCGGCAACGCCCGTCAGGGTTCCACCCGTGCGCCGCACTTCAGTGGCGGCGGCGTCGCCCTCGGGCCGAAGCCCCGTAAGTACACCCAGAAGACCCCCAAGAAGATGATCAAGTTGGCGCTCCGTTCGGCACTGTCCGATCGTGCCAACGAGGGCAATGTCCTCGTCCTCGACAGCTGGGGCCTCGATACTCCGAGCACGAAGTCGGCTGCCGCAGTCATCTCGACTCTCGGCCTGACCGGCTCGGTGCTCGTGGTCCACGGTCGTGACGAGATCGCTCTGATCAAGAGCTTCCGCAACCTGCAGGGCGTCCAGCTGATCGAAATCGGCGAGCTCAACGCCTACGACATTCTCTGCAACGAGACCATCGTCTTCACCACCGCAAACCTGCCGACCGGAACGCCGACGTCGAAGTCGGGCGCCGCCCGCACGGCAACCGCCGCAAGCGCTGATGACAGCAAGGACGAGTCATGAAAGATCCCCGCGACATCATCGTGGCGCCCGTCGTCTCGGAGAAGAGCTACGCGCTCAGCGAGCAAGGCGTGGACACGTTCATCGTCCACCCTGGCGCCAGCAAGCCGGAGATCCACGATGCCGTGGAATCGATCTGGGGCGTCAAGGTCGTCAAGGTCAACACTCTCAACCGTCCGGGCAAGGCAACTCGCGCCCGGAAGAGCAACCGCCAGGGCCGCAAGCCCGACACCAAGCGCGCCATCGTCACGCTTGCCCCCGGCGACGACATCCCGCTGTTCGAGAACTGAGCCAGGAGAAAAGAGACCGTCATGGCTATTCGTTCACGCAAACCAACCAGCGCAGGCCGCCGCTTCCAGACGTCGCCCGACTTCTCCGAAGTCACCAAGTCGACGCCCGAGAAGACACTCCTCGCCCCCCACAGTCGCAGCGGTGGTCGTAACGTCCACGGCCGCAAGACATCGCGTCACATCGGTGGTGGCCACAAGCGCCAGTACCGCATCATCGACTTCAAGCGCACCAAGGATGGCGTCATTGCCAAGGTCGCTGCGATCGAATACGATCCCAACCGCACCTGCCGCATTGCTCTGCTGCACTACGCAGACGGCGAGAAGGCCTACATCCTGGCCCCGAGGAACCTCAGCGTCGGCGACCACGTGCAGAGTGGACAGGGCAGCGATGTCAAGCCGGGCAACTCGATGCCGATGCGGTTCATGCCCGTCGGAACCGTTGTCCACAACGTCGAGCTGCGCCCCGGTGGTGGCGGCAAGATGGCTCGTTCGGCCGGTATGGCCGTGCAGTTGGTGGCCAAGGACGGCCAGTTCGCGACCGTACGTCTGCCCTCGACCGAGATGCGCCGCGTGCTCATCGACTGTCGGGCAACCGTCGGTGAAGTCGGTAACAGCGAGCACGAGCTCGTCACGATCGGCAAGGCCGGTCGGAACCGTTGGAAGGGAATTCGGCCGCAGACACGTGGTGTCGCGATGAACCCTGTCGACCATCCGCTCGGTGGCGGCGAAGGCCGCACCTCCGGTGGTCGTCCACCGGTGTCCCCATGGGGCAAGCCAGAAGGTCGTACTCGCAACAAGAAGAAGGCGTCGCAGGACCTCATCGTTCGCCGCCGCCGGACCAGCAAGGGTCGGAGGTAATCATGTCCCGCAGCCTGAAGAAGGGTCCGTTCGTCGACGACCATCTCCTGAAGAAGGTCGACGCGATGAACGCGGCGAACGACAAGAAGGTCATCAAGACCTGGTCGCGTCGCAGCACCATCATCCCCGACATGGTCGGGCACACGATCGCCGTCCACGACGGTCGCAAGCATGTGCCGGTCTACGTCACCGAGTCCATGGTCGGTCACAAGCTGGGCGAGTTCTCGCCGACTCGTACCTTCAAGTACCACGCCGGCCAAGAGAAGAACACGAGACGGAAATGACCGGTCCCAAGCTCAACGAGAAGAACTTCGTCGCCGGCGAGAAGGCGGGGACGAGGGCATCGGCTCTGTACATCCGCAGCTCGGCCAGCAAGGCCCGTCTGGTGCTCAACATCATCCGCGATCTGCCTGTCAAGCAGGCCGACGAGGTGCTGCAGTTCACCGACAAGGGTATTGCGGTGACGATCCGCAAGGTGCTCGCCAGCGCTGTCGCCAATGCTCAGCACAACGATGCGCAGGACCCTGAGGAACTGTTCGTCAAGGCCTGCTTCGCCGACGAAGGCCCGACGCTCCGACGTTTCGCCGCTCGTGCCCGTGGCCGCGGGACGCGCATCAACAAGCGCACCTGCCACATCACGATCGTGGTCGACCGTCTCGACGACACCCGCCTCGCAGTGGTCCAGGCCAAGGACGCCAACCGCACCGCCTCCGGTCGCCGTCGCGGCGCCGTCAGCAGCACGTCGGCCCGCCGCGAGCGCGTTGCCCGCAGCCGTGAGCGTGCCCAGGGTCTGAAGGCCGGCTCGATCGACGCCGACGACATCACAGAGACCGAGTCCGAGCTCGCCACGACCGACGCCGAGTCGACCGACACAGAGGCGATCGAGTCGACCCACACAGAGTCGACCGAGGCACCGGAAACCGAAACCACCACCGCAGTCGACGACGCTCCCGTAGCTGCCGCCGACGACGCTGCCGAGGCCGACGAGGCACCCGCAGCCCCAAAGAACGCAGAAAAGGGAGACGCCTGATGGGTCAGAAGATCAACCCATACGGTTTCCGGCTCGGCATCACCACCGACTGGAAGAGCCGCTGGTTCAGCGAGCGCGAATACAAGGATTACCTCACCGAGGACTGGAAGATCCGCCGCGCGATCATGACCAAGCTGGAGACCGCTGCGATCAGTCGCATCGAGATCGAGCGCACCCGTGACAAGGTTCGGGTCGACATCCACACCGCACGTCCGGGCATCGTCATCGGTCGTCGCGGGGCCCAGGCCGACGAGCTGCGCGCGATCCTGACCGAGATCACCGGAAACCCGAAAGTTCAGCTGAACATCGTCGAGATCAAGTCCCCCGAGCTCGACGCTGCCCTCATCGCCCAGGGCGTCGCCGATCAGCTGATCAACCGCATTGCTTTCCGTCGGGCCATGAAGCGCGCTGTTCAGAACGCTCAGAAGGCCGGTGCCCTCGGCATCCGCGTCCAGTGCTCCGGTCGCCTCGGTGGCGCCGAGATGAGCCGCACCGAGTGGTACCGCGAGGGCCGGGTGCCGTTGCACACATTGCGTGCCGACATCGACTACGGCTTCCGCGAGGCCAAGACCAGCAGTGGTCGGGTCGGCGTCAAGGTCTGGATCTACAAGGGCGACATCCTGCCCTACAAGCCCCAGAACGACGACAAGATCCTGCGCGAGGCCGCAATGGCCGTCGGCGAGACCTCGGGCGCGCCGCGCAAGGTCGTCTCGTCCGCCGCTGCTGGCCGCAAGAAGGCAGAGGACGTCTCCGAGATCGACGCCACGCCACTTCTGAAAGAAGCCGACCCGGAATTCGAGAAGCTGCTCGACGAAGAAGAGCAGATCGCTCGCCGCACCAATGCGGGCCACGAAGCGCCGCACTTCCGTGGAGAGGACTGATCCCAGATGTTGATGCCTCGTAAAGTCAAGCACCGCAAGCAGCACCGCGGCCGCACCCAGGGAATGACCAAGGGTGGATCCACGTTGAGCTTCGGCGAATACGGCATCCAGGCCCTCGAGCCAGGTTGGCTGACCGCCCGTCAGATCGAAGCCGCTCGTATCGCCATGACCCGCGCCATCAAGCGTGGTGGCAAGGTCTGGATCACGGTGTTCCCGGACAAGCCGGTCACCAAGAAGCCGGCCGAGACCCGGATGGGCTCCGGCAAGGGCAACCCCGAGTTCTGGGTGGCCGTCGTGCGCCCGGGCCGAGTGTTGTTCGAGCTCAGCTTCCCGAACGAAGAGCAGGCCCGCGCCGCGCTCGAGAAGGCAGTCCAGAAGCTGCCGATCAAGGCGCGTGTCATCACACGTGAAGAGGTGATCTGAGTCATGGCGAGAAAGACGAACGTAGAACTCAAGGAGCTCGGCCTGGCCGAACTCGTCGAGGAGCTCCGCGCAACCAAGCAGGAGTCGCTGAACCTGCGATTCCGCAACGCAACGGGTCAGCTGGAGAACGTGGCCGGCATCAAAGCCGCCCGCCGCCACATCGCCCGCCTCAACACCCTCATCCGTCAGCAGGAAATAGCTGCCGCTGAGACGCAATCAGTAGTCGGGAAGTGAACTGAGTCATGGCTGAAGAAACCACCACCACCACAACCACCAACTCCTCCGAGTCAGCAGCAGCAGCTGCCGCGACCGAAGAGGTCCGCAACCGCCGCAAGGTGCGCGAGGGAGTGGTCGTGTCCAACAAGATGGACAAGACCGCTGTCGTCGCCGTCATCGAGCGCGTGCGTCACCCGAAGTACGGCAAGTTCATGATGCAGACCAAGAAGCTGTATGCCCACGACGAGAGCAACGACGTGAACATCGGCGACCGGGTGCGCGTCATGGAGACCCGCCCGACCAGCAAGAGCAAGCGCTGGAGAATCACCGAAGTCCTGGAGCGAGCCAAGTGATCGAGCGCAGCGAGAAGTCAGAGGTAGCACAGTGATCCAGCAAGAATCCCGACTTCGCGTCGCCGACAACAGCGGCGGCAAAGAGGTGCTGTGCATCAAGGTGCTCGGCGGCACGCGCCGTCGTTATGCATCGATCGGCGACATCTTCGTCGCCACCGTCAAGGATGCAATTCCCGGCGCGGGCGTCAAGAAGGGCGACGTCGTCAAATGCGTCGTCGTGCGCACGAAGAAGGAGAAGCGCCGTCCAGACGGCAGCTACATCCGCTTCGACGAGAACGCAGCCGTCATCATCAAAGACGACCTGACCCCGCGCGGAACGCGCATCTTCGGGCCGGTCGGCCGTGAGCTTCGTGAGAAGAAGTTCATGCGCATCGTCTCACTCGCCCCGGAGGTGTTGTGATGAAAATCAAGAAGGGCGATCACGTCGTCGTGATCACCGGCAAGGACAAGGGC
>JAYTRT010000291.1:0-5844 GCA_043746045.1 Actinomycetota bacterium
GCGCATCACAGCGAACGGTCTTCGCGACGCTCTCGACGACGTGATCGGGCGTTGTGCGCATCCTGATGCTGTACTCGTCGCGCTCGATGAGCTGCGCCAGGCGCTCGATGCGAGATGGCTGGCCAAGGTGGCCGAATCCGATGTCGCCAAGCCACGCATCGGGGCGGTGCCGTCGTGAATCGGGCAGAGCGATCGGCCCGACCGGTGCGTCCCGAACCCGCCTACACGCGGCCTGCCCCCGCCGGCCCCGGTGTTGGTTGGCTCCGTCGATTGGGTCCGTTCGTCGGTCGTTACCGCAAGGCCGTCTACGTCACCCTGATCTTCTCGGTGATCGCGCAGACGTTCATCGGTCTGCTGCCCCTGATCCAGCAGCGGATCATCGATCACAGCATCGTCCGCCACGACGAGGCCCTGCGCCCGTTGTTGGTGCTGCTGCTCGTCACCGGTGTGGCGGGGTTCAGCGCGAACTTCACCCGCCGCTACATCGGCGCCAAGGTCAGCCTCGATCTGCAGCACGACCTCCGAGTCGCGATGCATCGTCATCTGTACGAGTTGGATTTCTCGCGGCACGACGAACTGTCGATCGGTGACGTGATGTCACGTTCGACGGCCGACCTGACGCTGATCCAGCAGTTCTTCTTCTCGGTGCCGATGCTGATGGCGAACCTCACACTGCTGATCGTCGCCATCACGGTGATGTTCTTCCTGTCGCCGATTCTCAGCCTGGTGATCGTGGTCTTCGTTCCGATCTTCGCATTCGTCGCGATCCGTTTCCGGAACCGGGTCTTCCCTGCCAGCTGGAACGACCAACGGCTGTCGGGTGCGGTTGCCGGGGTGGTCGACGAGGCCGTCACCGGCGTCCGCGTCGTCAAGGCCTTCGCCCAGGAAGATCGTGAATTCGATCGTCTGATCGACCGAGCCCACGAGTTGTACCAGTCGCGGATGCGCACGGCCCGGCTCAACGCCCGGTATTCGTCGACGCTGCAATCGCTGCCGATGCTCGGTCAACTCGGCGTGTTGGCGTTCGGTGGTTGGCTGGCGTACGACGGGCACATCACGCTCGGCGTGTTCCTCGCGTTCGCCAGCTATCTCGTGCAGATCATCACTCCGGTGCGGCTGATGTCCAGCATGTTGTCCACGACACAGCAGGCGCGCGCAGGTGCTGAACGCGTCTTCGAACTGCTGGACATGCAGCCGCGCGTCACCGACGCAATCGACGCCCGTCCGGTGATCGATCCACACGGTGCGATAGAGATGGCGCATGTCGACTTCGCCTACGGCGACGGTCCCGTCCTGCTGCACGACATCTCACTCACGATCCGCGCCGGCGAACGGATCGGTCTGGTCGGTGCCTCCGGATCGGGCAAGACGACGCTCGCGTTCCTGATCGCCCGCTTCTACGATCCGACCAACGGCATCGTCCGCCTCGATGGCACCGACGTCCGTCAGCTCACGTTGCAATCACTGCGGTCGGCGGTGAACGTGGTCTTCGAGGAGAGCTTCCTGTTCTCGGCAACGATCCGCGAGAACATCGCCTTCGCCCGCCCAACCGCGAGCGACGCAGAGATCGAGGCGGCCGCTCGCGTCGCCCAGGCTCACGATTTCATCCTCGCCCTCTCCCATGGGTACGACACCACCGTCGGCGAACGCGGATTCACGCTGTCGGGTGGGCAGCGACAGCGCATCGCCCTCGCTCGGGCAGCCTTGGCCGACCCGACCGTCTTGGTGCTCGACGACGCCACCTCGGCAATCGATGCGCGCACCGAGGAAGCAATTCATGCGTCACTCGGCGCCGACCTCGGGACACGAACGACCGTGCTGATCGCGCACCGCTCATCCACGCTGCGACTCGCTGATCGGGTTCTCGTGCTCGACGGTGGACGAATCGTGGGCCAGGGCACCAACGCCGAACTGTGGGAGAGCTCGCCGCTGTATCGGGAATTGCTGACCGGTCCGGAGCTCGAACCGATGGAGCACGACGAACGCCTGGTCGATGTCGTCGATCCCACAGCCTGGCCGAGCATCGACGTCGACGACGGCGAGCGCGGCTCCCCGCGGGTCGAGTTGGCTTCGATGTTCGCCGGGATGGCGGGCGGCGGCCTGGTCGGAGCGATCGGTGCACGCGCCGGGCTCGTTGCAGCCACTCCGGAACTCCTGGCCAAGGTTGCGGCGCTCCCACCGCTGCGCGGCGAGCCCGATGTGAATCTGGCTGACGCGACTGCCGAAGGCGAGGGGTCCAGTCTGCGTCGGCTGCTCCGCCGGTTCCGCTGGGCGCTGTTGCTCGTTGGTGCATTCGTGGTCATCGATGCCGGAACGACCTTGGTCGGTCCACTGCTGATCCGTACCGGTCTGGATCACGGGGTCGGCATGCACCGCGCTCGCGTGCTCGTCATCATGTGCATCGCGTTCCTCGGCGTGCAGGTGCTCAGTTGGCTCAACCAGATCGTCGAACTGCTGTACACCTCGCGCACGGCTGAGCGGATGCTGTACACGCTGCGGGCGCGAACGTTCGCTCACCTGCAACGCCTGTCGCTCGACTACTACGACAAGGAGATGGGCGGGCGGATCATGACGCGAATGACCACCGACGTCGAAGCGTTGGCGCAGCTGCTTCAGCAGGGCCTGCTGCTCGCGCTGACCTGCCTCGTCAGCTGCGCAGGCGTCGTGGTGATCCTGCTCGTGCTCGATGTCCGACTCGCGCTCGTTGCGTTCATCGTCCTGCCCGTACTGGCTGCCGTGACGATCTGGTTCCAGCGGAGTTCACGGCGTTCGTACCTGATTGCTCGCGACTCGATCTCCACTGTCAACGCCGAGATGCAGGAGAGCATCGCCGGGGTACGCGTGACCCAGTCGCTCGGACGTGATGACAACAATTCCGAACGGTTCCGGAGTCGCTCGTTCGACTACCGGACAGCGCGTCTGCGGTCGATGCAACTGATGTCGATCTACTTCGCCAGCAGTCAGTTGCTGAGCACCGTTGCCAAGGCGCTGACCCTCTGGTACGGAGCGCGTCTGATCGGTGAGAACGCGTTGACGTCAGGTCTGCTGATCGCGTTCTTGCTCTACCTCGACCAGTTCTTTTCGCCTCTGCAGCAGCTCTCCGCCGTGTTCGATCAATGGATCCAGGCCAAGATCTCGCTCGGCCGGCTGGACGAATTGCTGGCGACGCCGAGTTCCACCCCTCAGGTGCAGCAACCGGTCGATCCTGGTGAGTGGCACGGCAACGTTCAGCTGCAGAACGTACGTTTCGCGTACAGCACCGACGCCCCCGAGGCACTCCGTGGCGTCGACTTGGAGATCACCCCCGGCGAGAGCGTCGCGCTCGTCGGCACGACCGGTGCGGGCAAGTCGACCTTCGTCAAACTCGTCGCCCGGTTCTACGATCCGACCGGCGGATCGGTACGCGTCGACGGCGTCGATCTGCGCGACGTGAATCTCCACGCCTATCGCCGGCACATCGGATACGTCCCGCAGGAGCCGTTCCTGTTCTCCGGCACGATCCGATCGAACATCGCCTACGGTCGGCCATCTGCGACGGACCTCGAAATCGAACGGGCGACGCGTGCAGTCGGCGCCCACGATCTGGTTGCGTCGCTGCCGGACGGCTACCAGACACTGGTCTCCGAGGCCGGCCGCTCGCTTTCGGCCGGTCAGAAGCAACTGCTCTGCCTGGCCCGTGCGCAGCTGATCGACCCGCGCATCCTGATTCTCGACGAGGCAACGTCGAACCTCGACCTGGCCACCGAGGCCGAAGTCCAGCGGGCCATGAACCTGGCCGCCAAGGGACGCACCACGCTCGTGATCGCGCACCGTCTGCAGACGGCCCGCAACTCGTCGCGGATCATCGTCGTCGACGACGGTCAGATCGTGGAGGACGGGAGTCACGACGACCTCGTCACCGCCGGCGGTCGTTACGCCCAGTTGTGGGACGCGTTCGATCACGCCAGCGCTGTCACCACCAGGTGAAGCTCATCGCGCCGGTGATCGATGTGATCACGGGGTCGGTGTTGTCGGCAGGGTGTACGTGACGAGTGCCCCGCAGAACTGCACGATTGCGGTGGGTGAGGTTCCGAATTGGCTGAACAGCTTGATGGAGTACTCGTTCTGGGCGGTGACGGGGGTCTGCGCGGAGACGTCGAACTGATCGCTGCGGTGGTAATCGGATGCGTTCGTACCGATGCTGACCAGATCCTGGACCAGGGCGTCGCTGATCCCCGGCTCGCCGTGGTGCAGGCTCATGATCAGACCTCCTGCCGATTTGTCGACGTAACGGACCTGCAGCGTGGTGATCGTCGCGCCGATCGGCAGATCGAGCGGAAGTTCGCCGGTCTGCAACTGGCCCTGGAACGCAACGCAGTTCTGCTCGTCGATGTAGGTGGATCCCGGGGTGTTCGTGACCCAGAACGCGGTGTCGTAACCCGACACGTACTGGGTGCCGCCGACGAGTGAACCCGCAGGCCCCGCTGGCCCGGGAGGGCCGGCAGAACCAGGGGTCGCAGGCTGGTAGTAGCCGACGATGTCGACGATCAGATCGAGCGTTCCACCGTTGTTGTATGCGTCGATCGCACCGGTTGCGGACAGCTCGACCGTGACCTGGTTCGGTGTCGGTGGACTGCTGGCGGTGACGTTGAGGTTCGACGCCGTCGGACGTGGCGCATCAGCGGGATAGATGGTCACGAAGCTGTCGGCGGTGGAATTGACGGCCGTGACGTTCGTGGCGATTCCCGTCGACATCGTCGGGATCGTGCAATTGCCGTTGGTGCCCCAGACGGCGAACGTCGCCGATTCGGCCTGGGCCAACGGGTTGGCACGTGTGCCGACGTGACCGTTTCCGCCACGGGTGTCGACGAGTCGGCACGGGACGATCGGTACGAAGACAGACGGCGTACCTGCGCCGACCGCTGCAACCTCGCGAGCGAGGCCGACGCCGGTGAGAGCGGCCGCGGTGAGAAGGCCGACGACGCCGAGATGGACGAATCTGAATTGACGAAGCACGAGTTCCCCCTGGGATGTGGACCGAACGCCGATCAACTCCTGTGGCGTGACATCGGTGTGACATGCGAGCAGGTCTCTCGACGAATCGCGGATCGATGACATCCAGGATTTACTGTTTCTGAATGGTTGATCCGGCGTGTTAGGTGTACATTCCGGTGCTTCGTGGGTAGACCACACATTGATCGAGAACGAGGAATGATGAAGCCGTCGATGCGGGCAATGTGCGGTGTGGCGAGTGTGATGACGTTCGTCGGTCTGGCGAGTGCCTGCAGCTCGTCCAATTCGGGCAGTAGCCACGCAACGTTGACCTTGTACAGCGGCCAGCACGAACAGACCACGGAGGCCCTCGTCGCCGGCTTCACCAAGGCCACCGGCATCAAGGTGAAAATCCGCAGCGACAACGAGGCCGTACTGGCCCAACTGATCTCGACCGAGGGCAATGAGTCTCCTGCGGACCTGTTCTTCACGGAGAACTCCCCGCCCCTGATGTCACTGCAGGGCAAGGGCCGCCTCGCGCCGATCGACGCCTCGGTACTCGCCGCCGTGCCGGCCAGGTTCGACTCGCCGGACGGTCACTGGGTCGGCGTCTCCGCTCGTGTTGCGACGCTGATCTACAACACCGGTGCCTTACAGCCAGGCAATGTGCCCACGTCCATCCTCGACCTCGCCGATCCGAAATGGAAGGGCAAGCTCGGAATCTCGCCTGGCGAGACGGACTTCCAGTCGATCGTCGCGGCGATCTCGACGAGCCAGGGCGCCGATGCCGCGCTGACCTGGCTGAAGGCAGTGAAGGCGAACGGCAGTGCCCACAACTATGCCGACAACGAAGGCCTCGTCGCCGGAGTGAAC
>JAYTRT010000292.1:0-1794 GCA_043746045.1 Actinomycetota bacterium
CATCGAGGAATTCGGCGACCGGCACCTCGGTGTCCTGCAACGCGAGCGTGACACGGCCGGACGGTTGGGCGGCGATCGCCATCTCGATGCGAGTCGAGAGTTGGTCGACATCGAGTGCCAGCCCGGACGGGGCCGACGGAATCTTCCGACCGGACACCATCCGGCCGACAGTGAGGAGACCTTCGACGTCCAGTCGGTCGAACGCGGCGATGCCCTTCGAGCTCCGCAGAAGTACTGCGTCTGGTGCGCGCGTCGTGACGACACGAGTCGGCGTGGACAGCTCGTCGGCCTCGTCGACCGCGGTCTCGCCTGCCCGGGCGATCGCGGTATTGGCGATCGACACACCCGGCACATTTCGTGTCTCCAGCGTGACGGTGGCGCGATCGAATTCGATGTCGCCGGCGATCGGCTCGAGCGCGCCGTCGATCTCGTTCTGGATCTCGCCGAGCAGCGTCCTGTACGGGCCGTTCATGCCCCAGACCTTGCCGATTCCGGAGTGCCACGCATCAGCCAGTCGGACCTTGACCGCACACCCACTTGACGTCGGACGGAACGTGGCGGTCAGCATCACGGGCAGCTTCCGCTCTTGCGCAGCGCCCAGCGGTTGCGATCCGCGACGTGCTGTGATCATCGAAATCTGTTCGCTGATGTAGGAGAACTCTTGCGTTCGCAGCGAGTGGATGATCGTCGCGCGAGCCTCGGCGGCCCCGACACGGAGGTGCCGTTCCGATTCGAGAACGATGGAGTCCATTGCGCGCCGATCCTAGAGCACGACCCTCGGCAGCTGTCCGCCAATCGGTCGGATCCGGTTGCCCTGGACGTGATTGAATCGTGGAATGAATGCAGCAATGCTCGTCGAGAGCCTCACCGGCAACACATGGAAGGCGGCCGAGCTCGTCGGCGCCAAATTGCAGGAAGCAGGGTGGAGCATCACCGGCCTGTCACGAGTGCGCGATCCAGACCACCACAGCATCCAACAGGCAGACCTGGTGCTTGTCGGGACATGGACCCACGGTCTGTTCGTCGTCGGCCAAGGGCCGTTCGGGGCCAGCGCGCTTGCCGCGCTGCCGGCGATGCGCAACAAGAAGGCTGCAGTGTTCTGCACGTTCGCGTTGAGCCCGGCCAAGACGCTCGAGAAGATGACCGGGATCATCGCCGGTCGTGGTGCCGATGTGATCGGCGGCTTCGCGATGAACCGGCGGCACCTCGACCAGAACGCCGACGAATTCGCCGCTCGCCTGCTGGACGTGGTGCCGGCCCTGGTCTGATCCAGGGCTCGATGGTGCTACGAACGGGTCTGCGTCGGGTCGCCGATGTGGCCCAGAAACAGGATTGCGTTGGTGGACTGATCGCGGATCGCGAAGACGAACGGACGGTCGACGGTGAACGTCACCGGCTGGTCCGGCTGTGCTGCGCTGGTTGTGGCCATGACGACCGCAGTGGCTGCGGCCGCCTCTGTTCCATCCTCGTCGACGGTGATGTTCGCCTGATGGATGACGGCACCGATGAACAGCTTCTCGTCGGTGGTCATCCCGCTGAAGTCCGCAGACGACTCGTCCAAGGCGGTTGGCATCCCCATCGCCGCCAAGATCTTCTCCAAGCCGATCGATGTCTTGATGTCGAACTTCGGCAGGGTCAGATTGACCTGGACCGACTGGCTCGTTCCCGCCACGCTCGTCAGCGCAGCGACGGCGACATCGAGGGCTGTGCCTACATCGGGCAAGACGATGACCATGCTCAGATCGCCACCGATGTACGGCAGTTCGACCGACTGCCAGCCGTTGCCCTTCGAGT
>JAYTRT010000293.1:0-5827 GCA_043746045.1 Actinomycetota bacterium
GGGCACCTGTCTGTTCTTTCTGGGGTGTGCTTTTTCGGAGGTCATCGACCGATCGGTCATGGGTCAGTCCGAACCGAGCAAGGACAGCTGGGCGCGATCGGCCACGCGGGGCTTGCGTGCCGACTTTTGTGGCGCAGTCGCGTGGGGAGTCGCGTTCGCGTCGGGTTGGGGGATCAGCTGAACGATGCGACCAGTGGTCACGTACTCGTGCAACGCGAATTTCGGGACGCGTAGGAGGTCGCCGAGTCGCAGGCATGGCAGACCTTGCGTGCCGCCGCTCGAGGTGTAGGTCGCGGCCATCTCGTAGGCCTTCGAGCGGCCGATGCGCAACACGCGGGCGGCCTCGTCGATCGTCAACATGATCGGCAGTGGGTCCCACTCATCAATCGGTTCGTCCATGCGGCCCTCCTGTATGAGTACGGGAACCGTGCGCCGCAAAACGGGGAACGAACCCGACGCGTGAACTGTGCGTCGGTGCTGCGCTGGTCAGCCTTTTCGGCTGGCCACTCCGCTGGTCTTCGATCGATTCGCTCATGAACTGCCCTCCACCAACACATGCCTCGCGAAATCCGATTTCGTGACGGCTTGTGTTCAGCAACGGGGTCGTGAAGCCGGCAACGGGGAACGACGTCGCGAGGCCGTCACCGAGTTACAGAGCACGAATCGGGCCGGGCGCAGCAAGAAATCCCGTCGACGTGTGAGCGAACTTGCCCGAAAGCGCGAGCCGGCGTGGACACGCCAGCACCACATGGACACTCCAGCACCACATGGCGCATCCCCTGTGAGGGGCGGGAGATGAGGACTACGAAGGCGCTTGGGTGAGGCGGTCGACGATCGCTTGACGGCTCTGGGGGAGTGCGTGGGCGTAGACCGTCATCAACATCTCGGGACTGTGGCCGAGGATGTCGGCGATCGCCCGCAGCTCGCCGATGTCTTTGGCGTTGTTGACCATGTGCGTGGCCGCGGTGTGGCGTAGGCCGTGCGACGTGAGCCGAGGAATCCCGGCCTTCTCGACGAGCAGCGCCAGCGAGCGGTCGTACGCGCGGGGGAGAACGTGTCGGCCGTGACGGGTCGAGATGATGAGGTCGTTGTCCTCCCAGTCGGGGCCGGCGAGGAGGCGTTCCTCGGCCTGCTCGGCCCTCCGGCGGTTGAGCGCTCGGACGGTCTCGGTCGAGAGCGGGACGAGCCGCCGCGATCGCGCGTTCTTGGCGTCACCAAGTACTGCACCACGATTGACGGCGACGAGGCTCTCATCGATGCGCAAGGTGCGGCCTCCGATGTCGAGGTCGTCCCAACGGAGGGCCAGCACCTCGCTGCGGCGCAGGCCGTAGAGCACGCCGAGTTGGAATCCGGTTGCCCAACGATGCTCGGCGATGACGTCGAGGAAGCGCTCGACGTCGGATGCTTCCCAGGCTTGGATGTCCTTCACCTTCGCCGGTTTGGCGACTGTTCTCGGCAGCGGCACGCGCGCAGCTGGGCTGCGCGGGATGAGCCCCTCCTCGACCGCGTCGGCCAGTGCGGCCCGGAGCACGTTGCGACAGATCTGGACGCTTCGCCGAGAGAGCGTCCCGCCGTCGGCGAGCATGTTGATCCACCGCGCGACGTCGTCACGGTCGAGGCGTGACAGGGGGATCGCGCCGAGTTCGCTCTCGATGTGCGGGATCGCCCACGAGTACTGCTCGCGTGTCTTTGGAGTGATGTCGGACTTGCCATCGACATAGCGTCGGACAAGCCAACTCACCGTGCCGCGCTCGGTGCTGCGTTCGTTCGAACGGAACTCTCGTGCTGCGGCCAAGGCGGTCCGTTGAGACGCGTACGTGCCGATCTGCCGCGGACGTCGGTTGCCCGTCTCGGTATCGATCCCCTCGATCCGAACTGTCCACTTGTCACGGTGTTTGCGGACCGTTGGCTGACCCGTTGACTTCCAACTCATGACGCACCTCCGACGATTTCGCGTTCGGAGATGAATACATCTTGAATACATCGCCCGAGCGATCGATTCCTTCGATCACATCGTACCAGGTCACAGAGTCGGAATGAGAGGATTTGAACCTCCGACCCCCTGCTCCCAAAGCAGGTGCGCTACCAAGCTGCGCCACATTCCGTCGTTCCTGCTTGTCAGGGACCGGACAAGTCTATCCGTGCTGCCCAGGCCGATCCTGCGCCGCTGCTGTGTGGTCGTCCAGGTCTCGGCACCACCGTGGCATGACCCGACCACGACACCGAATGACCGGACGATTCCGATCAGCAACGTCAGCTCCCGGTACTCGCCAGACGCTCGACCGTCCGTAACAGACGCTGGACGTCGTCGGCGTCGATGTAGCGAGCCACGCCCGCGCGGATGACGCCACCCGACTCGGCCAGGCCGAGTTGGCTGACAACTTCGACGGCGTAGCTGTGCCCGTCCCAGACAGCGACCCTGTCGTCGGCCAACGCACGTGAGGCGAGCGCTGGATGGACGCCGTCGATGGTGAACGCCGCAGTCGGAGTCCGCCCGTCGAGGCCGGTTGGTCCCCACAATCTCACGCCGTTGATCGATTGCAATCCGATCAGCAGCGGCTCGAAAACGGACCGCTCGTAGGCCGCAACACTGTCCATGCCCTCTTCGATCAGGAAGCGGGCAGCGGCGTCGATGCCGGCGACTGCTTCGAAGTTCGGCATTCCGGTCTCGAACCGTCGTGGACCTTTGTCGGCAGCCGGACGTACCTTGGACACGGGAAGTGAGTCGAGCAGATCGGGTTGAATCAAGAGCACCCCGCTGTGCGCGCCGTACCACTTGTACGGCGATGTCACCAACGCATCGCAACACAGCGTGGCGATGTCGATGCGCTGGTGCGGAGACCACGCGACGGCGTCGACATACACCCGTGCGCCGACCGCGTGGGCTGCGGCGATGATCGGGGCATGGTCGGGCACGGTGCCGAGCAGATTTGACGCGCCGGCGATGGCCACCCACTTCGTCTGCTCGTTGATCAATGCCAGCACGTTCTCGACGGGCAGTGTGCCGGTGGACGGATCGATGGCGGCCAGGACATGCTCGGCGCCGGATTTCTCGCACGCCGCGCGCCACGGCGTGATGTTCGCGTCGTGGTCGAGGCGGGTTCCGACAACGCGATCACCGGGCCGGAGGGTTTCGGCGATCGCTCGAGTGAGGGCGAACGTGATCGACGTCATGTTCGGACCGAAGCAGATGCCTCGCGGATCGGCGTTGAACAACTGTCCGACCGTCGCCCGTGTCCGGTCCAGCAGTTCGTCGCACGCCTCGGATGCTGCGAATGATCCGCCGCCGCAGCCATTGAGCCCGCCGGACATCCACTCGGTCATCGCCTGGATTGTGACGTCGGCCATCTGCGTCCCGGCTGGTGCGTCGAAGCGCGCCCAGCCATCGCGTACGCCAGGGAACCGGTGCCGGAGTGAAGCGAACGTCATCCGCACACATTGTCAGAAACATGACGGATCAACGGCAGACGCACGACGCACCGTCGCCTGGTGGGATCAACCCGTGACCGTGATGGTGCCCGTCATGTAGTTGTGGATCCCACAGATGTACTTGAAGGTGCCCGCCTTGGGGAACATGAACTGGAACGTCGCACCCTTGGCCAGATTTCCACTGGTGAAGGACTTGTCGGATGCAGCGACCGTGTGCGCGGCAGTGTCGTTGTTCGTCCACGTCACGGTGGTTCCGGCTTTGACGCTGAGGTCCACCGGAGCAAACGCGAAGTTGACGATCGAAACGGCCTGCGCACCGGCCGGCGCCGCACCGCCGGCTGCCGCCGTGGTCGTTGCGCCGGCGACGGTGGTCGGTGTGGCTCCGGCCGCAGTCGTCGCTGTCGTCGCCGTGCCACCACCGGCCGTCGTCGTCGTGCCGCCGGGCCCCGCGGCCACGGTCGTCGTCGGTGCGCCCGCTGCGGGCGCTGTGCTGGATGCCGGAGCGGTCGCCACCGACGTGCTGTTGTCGGGCTTCCACTTCAAGGTCAGCCCGATCAGGAGGATCGCACAGACGGCGAATGCTCCACCGAGGACAGGCAGCCTGAGCGGCTCGTCCTCGCGATCGACGGCCGGCACGAGCGCAGCGGCCAGCATCAGGATCGATGCGATCTGCACGATCAGAGCAATCTGGGCCTGCGGTGAGGGCTCGAACGCCGGGCCGCCGTGGGAGTAGCCGAGAAATGCGTGGCTGCTGTGGGTGTAGGCGAATATCGCGATGGTGCTCGCCGAGAAAATGATGCCGCCAGCCTTGATGAACCAGTCCTTGCGGACGACGAGCGCCGTGGCGATGAGCCCGGACGCAATGGCATTCAGCAAGATGCTGCGACCGAAGTTCGCGTTTGGTGAGGCGAAGCGGTAACCCTGGTTGAAGTAGAGGTCCAGGTGGACGATGCCGCTGATCAATATCGCAACAGCCGCCCCGATCCTGAGGATGCGTCCGAGTTTCATGTCCTGTGTTCGGCACGAGTGCCCGGATGGATGACGGAGAGCGCGAAAGCGCGCTCGGGGCGCGTTCGACGCAAGGACTTCTTCGCTCGGCGGGCGAACTACTTCTTCGAAGCTGCCTTGGCGAGTCGCTTCGCGGTCTTGCCTGCGGCGGCGATCTGGCGGCCGTCGAGGTCGCCGAGCTCGACGCCATTGTCGAACAAGATGCGGTAGCGCTGCCAGTTGAAGCCGTTGGCGAGCAATACTCGCCCCGCCGTGCCATCGGGGACGTCCTGCAGATCCGACGTGGCCGAGACGTGATCGCCGACCCGCAACTCCAGCTGATCGGCGTGCGGCTTGGCGAGGGCGTGGGGCTTCCAGAAAGTCACTTGGCCATTGTGCCCGACCGGACCCACCCGCTGCCACCTCCTCCGCCGATACACTCGGCCACCTGTGAAAAGCACGCTGGAACCCCTCGAGGGGAACAAGGTCAAGCTCTCTGTAGCGGTCGACGAGACAGAGTTCGACCGAGACATTGATTCGGCATTCCGCAAGATCGCCCGAGAGGTTCGTCTGCCTGGTTTTCGTGCCGGCAAAGCGCCGCGCAAGGTACTCGAAGCGCGAATCGGCGTCGCCGCTGCCCGTGAGCAAGCGCTGCGCGACAGCGTCCCGAACTACCTCGCCAAGGCCGTGCGTGAGCACGATGTCGACCTGATCGCGACCCCCGAGGTCGCCATCGTCGGTGGCGAGGAGACCGGCCCGGTCGAGTTCGACGCGACGTGCGAGGTCCGCCCGGAGATCACCGTTCCCGGCTACGGCGGCCTGCGGGTCGAACTGCCGGCTGTCGAAGCGACCGACGAGGACGTCGATGCAGCGGTGAACACCGAACTCGCCCGCCACGGTACGCTCGCCGATCTCGACCGTCCGATTGCGGTTGGCGACCAGGTCACGATGGATCTGCAGGGAATCCGTGACGGCAACCCTGTGCCGGGACTGAACACCGAGGATTGGCTCTACGAAGTCGGCAAAGGCTGGGTGGCCTCCGGTTTCGACGACGAACTCATTGGTCACGTGCCCGGTGATGAACTGTCCTTTTCGCTCGTACCGAACGGCAACGAGGAGCCGGCAGATTTCGAAGTCACCATCACCCTGGTTCAGGAGATGGTGCTGCCGGAGGTCGACGATGCGTGGGTCGACGAGAACCTCGCCGAGTACGACACGGTCGCCGGGTGGCGCAGCGCACTCAAGGACAAGCTGACCGAGAACAAGCTCGGCCAGGCTCGCAGCCAGGTCATCGACCGGGTCACGACGGTTCTCTCGGAACTCGTCGATGTCGAGGCGCCCGAAGCAATGGTCCAGGGTGACCTGCAGCAGCGCGTCCAGAACGTCGTCCAGCAATTCCAGAGTCAGGGCA
>JAYTRT010000294.1:0-5816 GCA_043746045.1 Actinomycetota bacterium
AGCGGTTGAGCGCCTCTGAAGCCAATCGGCCTCTGCCTCGCCCATCGGTGTCGACGGCTCGCCGTTCGTCATCGGCCACAGTTCCTCGGCGACGCGACGGTAGTTGCCTGTCGCGTGGAGCTCGCCGAGAATCGCATACAGCCCGAGGTTGATCCGCTGGATGAACACGAACGATTTCGGCACCGTCGCGTACTGCGAGATCGGACTGTCGCGGTCGAAGGTGTGGCGGACGATCGCCGAGCTGTACTCCGGCGTCCACGTCATCACCTTGCTCTCTCGAACCGGCTCGTAGAAGTGCGAGAAGTACTCGCCGGCTTCGGCCGTGTCGATCGGCGCGTTCCGTTTGAGCAGACCCGCTTCCTCGACGATCGAGCGGAATTGGACATCGTCGTGATCGATCGCGGCCGCCTTGACCATTGATTCGAACGTGTGCAGTTCGGCGGCGGTGAAATGCTTGACGAGTCCGAAGTCGAGGAAGGTCACCCTGCCGCCGCCGTGGAACAGATAGTTCCCGGGGTGCGGGTCTCCGTTGAACGCCTGGAATCGGTAGAGGCTGCGGAACACGAATCGGAAGATGGACTCGGCGGCGAGGTCGCGCTCGTTCTGATCCCATCCGAGGAGTTCGTCCCACGTGTGGCCGACGACGAGTTCGGTTGTCAGCACCCGCGCCGTCGACAACGAATCGATCACCGCCGGAACGTCGAAGAACGGGTGATCGCGGTAGTACTCGTGGAATGCGCGCTGGTTGGTGGCCTCGAGGCAGTAGTCCAGTTCTTCGCTGAGGCGGCTCTTGATCTCCTCGACCATCTCCGTTGGATCCAGACCACCGAAGCCCTGCTTGAGGATCGCCCCGAGGACTTCGGTGTTGCGCAGATCGGATTCGATCGCGGTGTCCACTCCCGGGTATTGCACCTTGACCGCCACCGCGCGCTCGTTTCCGGTGTCCGGATCGACGATGATCGCGCGATGGACCTGGCCGATCGAGGCTGCCGCGATCGGATCCGGATCGAACGTGACGAACAGATCAGCGAGGGGCCGACCCAGCTCTTTCTCGATCACGCCCTTTGCCAACTCGAAGCTCATCGGCGGCGCGTTCGAACGCAGCTGAGCGAGAGCGATCCGCAGCGGCTCCGGCAGGCCCTCGTCGAGATAGCTGGCCATCTGGCCGAGCTTCATCAACGCGCCCTTCATCTGCCCGAGCCGCTCGGCGATCTGCTCGGCCGTCTTCATCTCGCGTGCGCGATCGAGTTCGACCCGGCGCTCGGCACTGGCGAACAACTTGCGCGCGCTGGCCGATGCGTAGGTGGCCCCGACCTGCAGTCCGAGCGTGGCGAGTTGGGTGTTTCTTCCGGTGCGGCCGCGCTGGGCGATTGCCGCCGAGGGTCGCCGGCCACGAGTGCCGAGCACTGCAGCGGCCCCGATCGCTGCGACACCACTGAGGGTCCACCACACCTTCGCAGACTTCACAGCAGGATGCCTGCCCGGTCACAGACCGACGAGACAGCACGGATCAGCGTGGGTACGAACCGGTCCGCATTGGCGATGCAGGCGTCGTGATCTCCATCGACCCGAAAAGCCTCGGCTCCCGGGATTGCTTCGAACAGGTCGAGCTGGCGATGCAACGGTACGACGGTGTCACGCATCGTGATGATCACCGAGGTCGGTACATCGACGTCGCCGATCCACGCCTTCGACGAGAAGCCGCCGATCGCCCGGCCGGCCTCGAGGACGGTTCGCCACTCGTGTCTGGCGACCTGCTCGATCGCCCATGGCTCCCAGACACCGACCTTGCGATGGAGGTAGAACTGCTCGGTCAGCCATTGCCGGGCCGGGGCGGGAGCGAACCGGGCGAGGGCCGCGAGACCGCTCAGTCCCATGAACCCGAGCCGTTCCTCGCGACTCGAGGAGAACTCGACCGCCGTGGCGCACAGCACGAGACCGACGATGTGCTCCGGGTGGCGATGCCACATCAGCTGAGCGACCGGACCGCCCATGCTGTAGCCGACGGGGATGAAACGTTCGAGTTCGAGCGCCTCGGCGAGTGCGGATGCGTCGTCGGCACTGTCCTCGAGCCGGAACATCCTGCGGCTGCGGATGCCCCCGCCGTGGCCGCGGTGATCGATGGCGATGACGCGGAAACGCTCGGCGAGTTTGTCGTAGCTCTGGAACCAGTTCAGATCAGCGCTGGCCGTCCAGCCGTGCAGCAGCATCAGGGTCGGCGCATCGACCGACGGCCCGGGCAGCTCGCGGATGAACGTCGTGCCGCGTCCGGGCAACTCGATGTCGCGACCGGGCGGGAGATGCGGAGCTGTCACGCCGTCACTCGTACCCCCGGCGGCCCGCATCTACGCAGGACCTGCCGAAATGATCTTGACCTTCAATTCGCCGTTCGGAGCCTGGTAACCGACCCACGCTCCGACGCTGGAGCCGAGCAGGGCCGTACCGAGCGGGGAACCCGGGCTGACGATGTCGAATCCCTCGAGCTTCTCCTCGACGTGGCCGATGATGTAGGTCTCGGCGTCGCTGTCGCTGTCACCCTCGTAGACGATGGTGATCTTCTGCCCGACGCGCACTTCGCCCTCGGGGCCGGCCTCGACGACCTCGCCGTTCTCGAGCAGGTACTCCAGCTGACGGATCCGGCCCTCCATGTGTCCCTGCTCGTCTTTGGCGGCGTGATAGTCGCCGTTCTCCTTGAGGTCGCCCATCTCCCTGGCTCGCTCGATCTTCTCGGCAACAGCGAAGCGACCGCGCGTGCTGAGGTCGTCGAACTCGGCTTGCATTCGCTCGAATGCCGCTCGGGAGAACTGGTGAATTGCCATTCTGACAAGGCTAGCCGCACGATTCAGCGGCTGGCAGTGAGCAGGTCGGCGCCGTACGATGCCTGCCCTATGACGCATCGGATCGCAATCATCGGCGGAGACGGGATCGGGCCGGAGGTCACGGCCGAGGCCCTGAAGGTGCTCCGCGCCGCCGGCGTGGAGCTCGACACCACCGACTTCGACCTCGGCGGCCAGCGGTACCTGCGCGACGGCGAGGTCCTATCGGATTCGACGCTCGAGCAGCTTCGTGGCTACGACGCGATCTTGCTCGGCGCGGTGGGAACGCCCGAGGTGCCGCCGGGGGTGATCGAGCGTGGTCTGCTGTTGAAGATGCGCTTTGCGCTGGACCTCTACATCAACCAACGGCCGTTCATCGGAACTGCGCCAGGCGGAACGGTCCAGCACGAGTTCGTCGTGATCCGCGAGAACACCGAGGGTCCGTATGTGGGCGAAGGGGGAGTGCTGCGCAAGGGCACCCCGCACGAAGTGGCGACGCAGGGCAGCACCAACACGCGCATGGGCGTTGAACGGTGCATCCGGTACGCGTTCGAGTTGGCTTCCACGCGTCAGCGCAAGCACGTCACGCTCGTGCACAAGACGAATGTGCTCACGTTCTCCGGCGATCTCTGGCAGCGCACGTTCGACATCGTCGCAGCCGAATTTCCACAGATCGGCACCGCCTACAACCACGTCGACGCGGCCTGCATCTACTTCGTCCAGGACCCCCACCGGTACGACGTGATCGTGACGGACAACCTGTTCGGCGACATCCTGACCGACCTCGGCGGCGCTGTCAGTGGGGGCATCGGGTTGGCCTCGTCGGCCAACCTCAACCCGGCACGTACAGGCCCGTCGATGTTCGAACCATCCCACGGATCCGCCCCGGACATCGCCGGCAAGAGCCTGGCCAACCCCACCGCAGCCATCCTCAGCGGGGCGCTGATGCTGGACTTCCTCGGCGAAACGGCTGCCGCCGACCGGATCCGTGCTGCGTGCGACGACGTCACCGGTTCCGCCCAGCCTGTCACCGGTAGCACCAGCCAGATCGGCGACGCCATCGCCGCCCGCCTCATCGGCTGACTAATCTCTGCCCGTCAGAACAATCACGCGACTGGGGCACCGATGCCGATCGAAACCACACCGAAGATCTGGATGAACGGCGAGCTCGTCGACTGGGACAAGGCTCAGGTCCATGTGCTCACGCACACCCTGCACTACGGCACCGGCGTTTTCGAGGGCATCCGCGCGTACGCGACGCCTGACGGTCCGGCCATCTTCCGACTGACCGACCACATCAAGCGACTGTTCAACAGCGCGCACATCATGGGAATGGACATCCCGTACACCGTCGACGAATTGATCGCTGCGACGAAAGCAACGGTTGCGTCAACGGGTCTGGACGCGTGCTACATCCGTCCGTTGGCGTACTACGGATACGGCGAGATGGGTCTGAACACGCTGCCGTGCAAGACGGACGTCGCCATTGCCTGTTGGCCGTGGGCGCCGTTTCTCGGTCACGACGCGATCCGGATGAAGGTCAGTTCGTGGACCCGCCACGATCACAACACGATGCCGCCCGCTGCCAAGACAGTGGGCAACTACGTCAACTCGTCGCTGGCCAAGGTCGAGGCGCTGAAGGCCGGTTACGACGAAGCGGTGATGTTGTCGCCGAACGGCCTGATCGCCGAGTGCACCGGCGAGAACATCTTCGCAGTGCGAAACGGCATCATCATCACACCCCCGCTGTCGGCCGGCGCGCTCGAGGGCATCACCCAGTCGAGCGTGATGACCATCGCCCGAGACCTGGGGATGGACATCCGCGTCGACAACCTGGCCCGTAGCGACCTGTACATCGCCGAGGAGATGTTCGTCTGCGGCACCGCTGCGGAGATCAGCAGCGTGAAGTCGGTCGACGACCGCGAGATCCCCAGCCCAGGCCCGATGACCACGGCCATCGCCAAGATCTACATCGACGCCGCCAACGGCCGCGTCGACCAGTACAAGGATTGGAACGAACTGGCCAGCTCCTGATTCGGACGTTGCGCGGCCCCAGGCCCCCGAATTTCCTGTCCCGGTGTCATTGCGCTGCGGAGTCCAGCACAACGACACCGAGTCACCGTCCTCGTCCCTGGCCAGCTGGCGACAGGCGTCGTACGCTTCCACCCTCGCTGTGCGAGCCGCTGCATCGCACCGGTCCGCTGGCGCACTGCACGGGTCGGACGGGGTTTCACGACGGCCAATCCGGACATCGCCTGCCACCACCATGCTGCGGTGGACCTCCCGGGTGTCACGTCGCACTGCACGACGTGGCTGCCCAAATCCGATGTGACCGAGATCGACGGCATTCCCTGTACGACGTTGATCCGCACGATCATCGATCTGGCCGGAATCGTCGACGATGCCACGTTGATCCGCATCGTCGACGATGCTCAGCGACGGCGGGTCGACATGAGCTGCCTCCTCCGGCAGGCGACGATGATGATGGCCACAGGTCGGTCCGGTCCGTGCAACGTCATCGACATCGTGCGTCGACGTCTCGACGGATACCGCGTGCCGGAGTCGTGCTTCGAACATTGCTCAGCATGGGCTTGCGATCGCCGGGGCTGAAGGACATCGTTCGCCAGCACGAGCTGCGCACCCCGAGGCCGTCGAACGCTACGACGAGGATCGCGACATGCGCGCCGGGCAGTCGGGCTGGCAGATCGCCTATCTGGGTTTTGCGGCGACCCGTTCCCCGGCAGCGGCGCGGCACGACGTCGAACTGCTGGTGGCGCGCCGAGCCCTCGACCTCGGCCCCCGCCAGGTGTGGCGCCGCACGGTACGAAAACGGCAACCGCCCTCGGCTGCGCGGCTGTCGGTGGGGACAGCGCGCCACCGAGGGCGGCAGGCGTGGGATGATCCACTGCTGATCGATCGTCCGGTGTTACCCTTGGCTCGTTCAACTTCTCACCCGTCAGAGCACGCTCTGGCGGGTGAGCCCGTTTTCAGGTGTGTTTC
>JAYTRT010000295.1:0-1784 GCA_043746045.1 Actinomycetota bacterium
TCCGACATCGTCGCGATACATCGACACGTCGACGGACCCGACCGGAACGTTCATCGGAATCGGCGGTGTCGGTGCATCGGCATCGGACGACTCGATCCGTGAGATCGCATCCGCCAGTTGGTGGGCAATCCACACGCCGCCACGCTGCAGGCCGATCAACACGACGCCTTCGAGGCCACGGTTGCGTTCGATGATCTCGTGCGCGATCCGGGTCACGGCACGGCGGACGTCGTCGGCACCGAGCACCGATTTCGGCGTCGGACTCTTCGATGTGGACTCGGACATACGATCGCTTCTCCTCCGTTCGGACCTCTCGGGACCCGTTTCACGGCTTCCGTCAAGATAGCAGACAGGACGCGTTCAGCAGCCGCTGTCCGGAGGTGGCGCCCCCTGGTGGAGATCGCTGAACGTGACTCCCCCGTTGCGCACCTGCAGCGACAGCCGATCCTGGTCTGTCAGCCGCACCGCGGCGCGAATGGATCCATCGATCACGATCGCCGCCGATTGCTTGCCGACGACGACGGCGAAGCGGTGTTGTGCCGTGTCGAGCGCAGCACCAGCGGTGGGCGTACTGGTCGCCGTGTCACCCTCATCGACCGCTGTTGGACCGACTTGTGGATCGGCGGCTGTTGGATCGAACGGCGACGTGGGGCCAGCGGACCCGGTCGAATCGGACGTCTCGGTTGTTGGCTCGGAGGCCTGAGGATCGAGATAGGTGCTGTCGAAGATCGCGCCGTCATCTCCGGAAAAGACCTGGTAGTCGGCAATGTTGAGGCGCATACTGGCCCCCGTGCCGTCCGCGCGATCGAACCGGAACGAGATGAACGAACCGTTCGATCCGGGAGCGAGTGCGTAGGTCCCGGAAATGCGCGTACACAGCGAGTCACTCAATTGGAGGACATCGGTCAATGACACCGGTGACGACGCAGGTAAGGCTGCGTTGCCGGCCGAGATGGTCCACAGCGTGGCTCCGCCGAGCGGACGTAGCGGCGTCAGCGTGTGGCCCGGGTCGGCACGCAGGATCTGCGAAGCCTCGTCGGAGCGCAGGTAGATGTTGTTGTCGGCCCCTTCGTACGCCTCCTCGAAACCTCCGTTGACGTACGTCGCGAACGGTGTGCCCTGCGTGACGGGCAAGGCCGTCTCCTCCAAGAACGCCGCCGGATGCGATTCAGCCACGTCGGCGGCGAACCATTCCCAGGTCTTCGGCAGGACGTAGTCAGGACTGCTCCGGCCGAGGTAGATCTGGCCCAGCATGAAGCTCTTCCAGATCCATCGTGTGGCCGCGACCCGGCGATACTGCAGGTACACCCACGGGAATTCGGTCCATGCCAACAGCGGATCGCCCGGCCGCGAGACCAGGTCGAGCACGGCGCGAACAGTGCGTTGCTTACCCGGTTCAGCCTGCACCCGGGCCACCGCCACCTGGTGAACGCTGGTGAAACTGCTCGCCGCCTCGAGGCCGAGCGTGAAATGTCCCCCACCGCCGACGGCAATCGACAGCAACCCGGCCAGCAGCGGCCACGCCACGGCCGTACGGAACGCGCCACGGATGCCGACGATCATGCGGAACACGTGACCGAGCACGATCGCAGCCATCAGCGCTGTCGGCACGGCGAGGATCGAGTAGTAGTGCGTGGAATAGCGCTGGCCGAGGACCAGTTCGGACCACGCCCCCACGAACCAGATCGAAACCCCCAGGTGGGCGAATCGTTCCCTTCGGGAAAGCGACCGCCACAGGGCACACGTCAACGCGACGAAGGCGACGACCACGAGGAACGAAACCG
>JAYTRT010000296.1:0-5810 GCA_043746045.1 Actinomycetota bacterium
GGCATGAACGTGACCTGCCATTGATCCGTCGGACCACCGTGCAGCCAACAGATCATCCGGTCGGTCGGCTGGTCGGCGCGATAGAGGCGCGCGAACACGGTCACGTCATCGCGGGCCGTGACTTCGACGAGCTCCGGCTCGACCAACGACTCGTCCTCCCACCCACTGAGTGAGCCGACGTCGATCACTCGTCGATCCCACGACCGGGTGTCGTGGACGACGATCTGCGGCGGAGTCCGAGCACCCGTTCTGAGAGCTGCGAGGTGGTGTCCCTGCCACGACAGTTGACCATGCACGCCACGTGCTCGCTCGGTCACCTCGCCCGTCACGGTGTCGACGATGCAGAGTCGGCCGAAGCCACCCTCGTTGCGCGTGAAGGCCACGTGAGCACTGTTGGGCGACGACACGAAACTGCGCTGCCCGAGTCCCCACGTCGGACCACCGTGCTCGTACGCCTCGTCGACGAGCGGGCGGTCGCCGAGCCAGACGTTGTTCCATCCGGTGTCATCTCTCACGCAGAGATCGAAGCCGTCCGCCGTAGTGCGCGGCTGTTGGATCGCGCCGCTCGCTTCGACGGTGGTTCGCACACCGCTGCGCAGATCGAACCGCTCGATGCGCGCCGCATCCCACGCCATGTCCGGCACGTTCCAGGCCTGCCACATCGCGTGGGAACCGTCTGGGGTGATGCTCGGGTCGAAACAGAAATCAGCGGAGCCGTCGTCGATCCTCGTCGGGGACCCGCCATCCAGGTGCTGGATCCAGGTCTCGGACTGATCGACCACGTACACGACCTGCGCGTTGTCGGGTGTGACCATCGGGGCCTGGGCAGGTCGGTCTGCCGAACAGTCGGTGATCCGCCGCATCGCCCCACCCGGCACCGGCTGCAGCCACAGATTCCCATCGACGCCCGAGTAGACCACCCCTGTCCCATCGGGGGTCCAACACCAACACCCTCCGCCGAGCCCACGCCCCGTTCGCGGTGGTGGGTACGACGAGAGTTGCCGCGTCGGCGAGCCGTCGAGGGTTGACAACATCAGCGCCGACCCACCGGCTGCCGATCGTCCGTAGACGAGCAACGACCCATCCGGCGACAGGCGCGGTTCGGTGAGATCGGGTCCACCGAAACAGCGTTCGACCGGGATCGTCGTCATCGTCAGAATGTACCCGCACGACGTTGGCGAACAAATGTTCGACACCCCTGTGTCCTCCCGAATACATGGGAACGATCATGTCCGAGCGCACAGAAGCGGCGGCCACGCCGGCTGCAATCAGCGCTGGCCGACGTGTGCGGTCACCTGAACGTCCTCCATGAATCGATGGTCACGATCATGGTCGAAGCGCTTGCCACCCGAGCATGGGAGGGGCGAGGGGATCGCCTCGCCGGCCGTGTGGCTGGCCTGGCAGACCGGGCTGTCCCCGGAACGCGCCCGCCAGGTGGTCACGATGCCACGTCGCAAGGAGCAACTACCGGAGACGTGCCAGCGCTTCGAGCGGGGACTGCTGAGCGTCGATCAGGTGGCGGTGATCGCCCGCCGGGTTCCCGCCCACAACGATCTCGAAGCGGCCCAACTGGCTGAATCGGCTGGGGTCGCCCAGCTCAGAATCGCATTCGATCGGCACTTCATCCCACGGCCGTCACCGGATCCGCAACCCGAACCGCCCGTCGACCAGGAACCAGCACATTGGTTCGCTGCCGGTTGGGATGACGACGGGTCGGTTCACATACACGGCAACGCCGACAGCATCGACGGCGCACTCATCCTGAATGCCTTGCGAGAGGCCAAGGACGCCCTGTTCCGAGCGGGCAACACGCGTGCGACGTGGCTCGAAGCGTTCGTCGAGAACCGCGACCGGATGTGCCGCAAACCAACCTGCGCCTCCACCCGTGGCTTGGAAGTCCATCACATCGTCCACTGGGCTCCGCCGGACAACGGTCTCAGCGATACGCCCCACCTCGTCTGGCTGTGCCGCCGCGATCACGTCGCCCATCACCTCGGCGAATTCACGATCAGTGGCAACGCTGATCAGATCGACGGACTCGTCTTCCGCGACCGGCAGGGCGCATCATCGAAGGCAGCGGCCGACCCACACCACCGTGAGACCAGCCACCACCGGATCCCGCGCAGCCCTATCAGCACCCAAGCGGAGAACGCTTCCACACGAAGTGGTTCACGCTTCGCGACCCACCATGCATGCCGCGGGCCGGACCGCCCGTGTCGGGCCCGGCGGGATCACCGACGGTCACGCCGGTCGTCACATCGACCGGGCCGGTATCGCGCATCCCGACCGGCCCCGCGAACCAACCACCGCTGTTCGACGGCGGACCACCCAGCGGCACGCCGCCAGCCTGACATAGACCCACATCGTGAGACGCCTGCGTTCGCACCGCTGCGTCGAATCCGCCAAGCTGGCACGATGTTCATCCCGGAGTTGCTCGAACCCGCCCAGGTCGTTGGATCGATGCTGCGCGAACGCCGCGAGACCGTCGTCGTCGCCGAGGGTTCGGCGGGCGGTCTGATCTCGGCTGCACTCTTGTCGGTTCCCGGAGCATCGGCGTACTACCTCGGTGGTGCGGTGGTGTACACCGGTGCGGCCAGCCGAGCCTGGATGTCCGGCGAGATCGAAGCTCCGGCGGGCATGCGCGGCGCGACGGAACAGTTCGCGACGTACCTCGCCCAGTCGGCGGCGAAGAAGTTGCGGGCGACGTGGGGAATCGGCGAAGCCGGCGCCGCTGGTCCCGCAAATCCGTACGGCGATCCGGCCGGCCATTGCTGGGTGGCGGTCGCCGGGCCCGTGTCAGCCACGCGGCACGTCCTCACCGGACTCGACGATCGCAGCGACAACATGGTCATCTTCGCCATCGCTGCATTGGCGCTGTTCACCGACACGCTCGCCACCGCAGCGCCGCGGGCGGCGGACGAATGACCGTGCAGTCTGTGTCATCGAGTTCGGCGGTCCCGATGCGCTGCGCCCAGCCAGCGGTGTCCGGCGCCGGCCCGTGTTGATGCCCCCGAACGCATGAGACCGAACGCATGAGACCGAACGCGTAACGGCGAGGCCCGCAGGCCTCGCCGTCACAAGCTGATCGAAAACTGAGCACCCGGTTCCAAGCCGACGGGACAAGTTCCGGCGGGGTGATCAGCAGAGGTTGGCGTGGTTTCGCCAGGCAGTCCAGCCTGAAGGCCTAGCGGCCAACCACCTCCAGAGTCCCACGACTTTTGTCTGTCACGTTTGGACCACCTCCTTTCTCTGGTGAAGTCAATTCAAGCAAACTGCGCAGGGTCGCGCCAGCCCTTTTCTGCGACGTATCTTTGGGCCGTGAATCACCTCGACGGACCAGAATCCATTGCCGCAGATTTCGAGGTGCTCGACGACCGGTTCGCTGCAGTCGGCGGCGACTCGCGCATCCAACGCCTGTACGGCGACTGCCGATGGGCAGAGGGTCCGGTGTACTTCCCGGCCGGCCGTTCGCTGATCTGGAGCGACATCCCGAACAACCGGATGTTGCGTTGGGACGAGCTCACAGGGGCAGTGGGCGTGTTCCGCAGTCCATCCGACTACTCGAACGGCAACACCCGAGATCGCGAGGGCCGGCTGGTCTCGTGCCTGCACGGCAGCCGACAGGTCACCCGCACCGAGCACGACGGCTCGATCACCGTCATCGCCGATCGCTACGAGGGCCGTCGATTCAACAGCCCGAACGACCTCGTCGTTCGTTCAGACGGATCGATCTGGTTCACCGACCCCTCGTATGGCATCGACTCGAACTACGAAGGCCACAAATCGGCGAGCGAGATCGGCTCGTGCAACGTCTATCGATGCGAGCCCGCTACCGGCGCTCTCAGCCAGATCGGCGGCGGTTTCGTGCGGCCGAACGGCTTGGCCTTCTCGCTCGACGAGAGTCAGCTCTACGTCGTCGACACCCGGCGCGGCCACATCCGCCGATTCACGACGACGCCGAGGGGAGTCACCGACGGCGACGTCATCATCGCCGAGTGCACTGCCGGCCACTTCGACGGGATCCGTTTGGACGACACCGGACGAATCTGGGCAGCGGTCGGCGACGGCGTCCACTGCATCGATCCGGACGGCACGCTGCTGGGCAAGTTGCATCTACCGGAGGCAGCCGCAAATCTCACGTTCGGCGGCCTGCGGCGCAACCACCTGTTCGTCACGGCGACGACATCGTTGTACGCAATTCGCCTGAACGTCGACGGTGCACCCGATCTGCCGCTGCAACCCCGTTGACGCGTCGATCTGATCAGTCGAAGCGCCGTTCGGCGTTGTTCAGTCGAAGCGCCTTTCGGCGTCGTTCAGTTCCAGCGTCATGCAGGTGCTGTTCGGACTTTCGATGTAGTCGGCGAACGGCGCGCAGACCTCGAAGCCGTAGCGCGTGTACAGCGATCGTGCCGGAGCGAACGCGTCCATCGCACCGGTCTCCAGGCTGACGCGTTCGAGTCCGATCTCGCGTGCCGTCTGCAGCAGATGCGCAACCATCGCTCCACCCACGCCTTGGCCCCGCGCTGATGCAGCTGTGTGCATCGCCTTCAATTCACCGTGATGGTCGTCGAGCAGTCTGAGTGCCCCGACGCCGAGCAACACCCCGTCACGGCGGAAACTGAAGAACAGGATCGCCGGAACGGCCAACGCATCGACGTCCAATGCGTGAACGTCCTCCCCTGGGCTGTGGGCGTGGGCGAACTCGAGATGTCTCGCCAGCAATGCGGTGATGTCACCAGAACGCGGGTCCTCTCGGATGATTCGATCGTCGTTCACCAGGCAATGCTGACACAGCACTGCCTACGCTGACTCGATGGATTTACAGCTCACCGGCCGTTCAGCATTGGTCACCGGCGGAAGTCGCGGTATCGGTCGAGCGATCGCCAGGCAGCTCCTCGATGAAGGCGTGCGGGTTGCGATCAGCGCGCGAACCGCCGCCACGGTCACGTCGACGGTGGACGAACTCCGTCGCGAAACCGGGGGTCAGGTTTTCGGAATCGTGGCCGACACCGGGAGTCGGGAGGGGGTGATTCAGATGGTCGACGAGGCCGATGCAGTGCTCGGATCCGTGCAGATCCTCGTCAACAACGCAGCCACGGCAGCCGGCCGAACCAAGCCGCCGGCCCTCGCCGACATCACGCGCGATGCGCTGCTCAGCGAAATCGATGTCAAGGTTCTCGGATACCTGTTCGGCGCCCAGGCCGTTGCGCCAGCGATGCGCGAAGCGGGGTGGGGACGGATCATCAACATCGCAGGACTCGCGTCGCGCACGACCGGTTCCACCATCGGAACGATCCGCAACGTCTCGGTCGCCGCGCTGACGAAGAACCTGGCCGATGAGCTCGGCCCCTTCGGTGTCACGGTCAATTGCGTGCACCCGGGAATGACTCGCACGGTCAGATCCGCCGATCTGACCGACCCGGATGATGCAGATCTCGCCGCACAGGCGGCACGCATCGAGGCGCTGATTCCGACGATCAACAGTGTCCGCCGGATGATCGACGACGACGATCTCGCTCCACTCGTGGCGTTCCTCGCCTCTCCGCTTTCGTTCGTGATCAACGGCGAGATGATCGAGGCCGGCGGCGGCCTACCTGGTTCGATCCGGTATTGATGGAACGTTCTCGAGCCCGACCACGGCGAGTCTGCAGCTCCCCGGTCCGATCTCGCTCGCTGTGACATTGAATTCCTCCCGACTCCGTGCTCTGCCGGATACGGTGCATCAAGGGACGGTCGAGGATGGCGAAAAACAAGACGTCGGCGGCCGATCATTTCGGCATCTTGGACGCCGCCGTAGCGATCGGTTCCGA
>JAYTRT010000297.1:0-1784 GCA_043746045.1 Actinomycetota bacterium
AGATAGTGAGCGAGTTTCTGCATCGTCTGCAGTCCGAGTTCCACCGCGCCGAAGCCGATGGTTGCGTTTCGCTGCTCGACGGTTGGGTGGAGCTGGCGCAGCGTCAACACCGTCTTTCCATCGGCTTGTTCATCAAGGACGATTGTCACTCGGAAGCGTGCCGGGTCATCGTCGATGTCGGACCCGTGATCCAGCACCAACCTCTCGGCTGGAACGACTTCGAGGTAGTCGAAGCGATTCGTGTACACGGTGCCGTCTCTCGAAACCATGTCGAAGCATGCTCGGCCCCCCGGGCGCACGTCGATCTCTCGGACAGTGCAGATGAACCCGTCGGGACCGAACCATTGGCAGAAGGCATCGGCATCGGTCCACGCGGCGAACACTGCGACGCGTGTGGCGTCAAAGACTCGAACGAGGACGATCTCGCGATCGACAGACGAAGTCGTTGGATCCGTGATGGACGGGGTATCGCTCATGGCTTCGCCGATCGCGGTGGAGATGCGGTTCGGGCAGATGTGCGCCGGAGGTGCGCATCGAGACGGTCGAGACGCTGTTCCCACGCAGCTCGCGTGTGCTCGGCCCATGCGGCGATCTCGACCAGAGGCTCTGGCCGCAGCCGGCACGGCCGCCGTTGTCCATCTCGGCCACGAGTGATCAGCCCCGCCTGCTCGAGGACCTTCAGATGACGCGAGATCGCGGGGAGACTGATCGGGAACGGCTCGGCCAACTCGAGCACCGTTGCCTCACCGTCAGCCAACCGACGCACGATCGATCGTCGCGTCGGGTCCGCCAGGGCGGCGAACACGACATCGAACCGATCGAGGGCGGTGGCCGTCATCGTTGCCGTCGCTCGCGCAGATACTTCACAGACTAGTTATTTAACAGACTGGCTACATATAGTCAAGGATGTCCGTTGTGTCGACGCGGCACATCGCTCCAAAATGCCGAAGGTGACACAGAACGCACAACGCAGAACGACGGTCCTCGACCTTTGATCGAACTCTGGATTGCGATGGCTGACACGATGGAAAGACCTGCTCGACGACGCAACCCGTCTCTCCAGTGATCTCGGCCATCGGGCACAGGAAGTCGTGAAGAGTTCGCAGATGGCCCACATACTTTCGATCGGCATGCCGCATCCCCGGAGATCCCGACATCCTCGTCATCGGCAGCCAATCGATCCTCGGGAAGGTCAACCATGTGGCTGTCCCCCTGATGAAGCTTGCTGTCCGTTGAGGTGGACATCTCGTTCTTCGACGATCCGGACGAGGCGAGGGCAGCTTTGACAAAACGGTAGCTGCTGCAGGACTGCCATTCGCGACGGCCCAGAGCGGTGATGGTCGACTACATCGATCAACATTGGCAGTGGTTCGGGGTCGGTGCGGAACAGGGCAGGTCGACGAGCGCCTGTTGCAGGTTGGGTTAGCGTTTGTGGATGAACAGAGCAGAGGTTTTGGTCCATGCCGGAATCGCTGGGTTGATCGCTGCCGCAGCGGTCACCGCGGTGACGACGGTTTCGTCGGTCGTGGCGGGAAGCGGTACACAGTCGGTCTACGTGCCGATCGCACCGTGTCGGCTTGCCGACACTCGCGCGGACAGCACAGTCGGGGCTCGTGCGACCCCTCTGGGGACCGCGGAGACGTACACGTTCCAGGTGTGGGGAACGAACGGGAACTGTACGATCCCGACGTCGGCGACGGGGATCGGCACAAACGTGACCACGGTCAATCCGACGGCGGTCAGTTATCTGACGGTGTTCCCGGCTGATGTTGTCAGGCCGGTCG
>JAYTRT010000298.1:0-1782 GCA_043746045.1 Actinomycetota bacterium
ACACACATAACCGCGGGAGATCGGATGGGCGAGATCACCTCGGACCCGAACCACAGTTTCCCCGTCGACCGTCACCACGATGCCGCACGCCGCCGCACAAATTCGACAGAAGGACAGATGCTCGGTCTCCACCTCGGTCACACTACGCATCGGTCCTGTCGTACTGATCAGTGGCAGTCGGCGCCAAAACCCGCCGTGGATCAATCAGTGGTCACCGTCGCTGCGATTGTTGGCTGCGCCCGGTCGACGATCGCGAAGGACGTCAGAGCTGACCGAGGCTGCGCAGTGCGAGACCGAGGCCGACGACGAAAACCAGGCCGGCCGTCAGATATGGGGCCCATTTGGTCCAGCGTTGGGCGAGGGCTCGGAGCCGGCCGGGCTGTTCGCCTGCTCGTCCCTGGTAGCGATCGCGGACGCGAACGAGCAGGACGCCGGCCAGCGTCAGCGTGCCGGCCATACCGATTCCGTAGCCGACGACGAGCACGATTCCGAAGATGGTCCGGCCGAGAGCGATCGCCGACAGCAGGACGACCAATGCAGACGGACTCGGAACGAGGCCACCCGCGATGCCCATGCCGATCAGACCCTTGCGGCTGAAGATCTTGGTCTCGCCGAACCGATGGTCGCCATGCTCGTGATCGTGCTCCCCGCCGTCGCTGTTCTCGAACGATGCTTCGAACTCGAGACGATCTGCGTCTGATTGCGCTCCGATGAGGAGGTCGCGGCGGACGTGAACGTCACCGGCATGACCGAGGTGTGAACCAACGGCGCCGACATCGGCAATTCGCTGGGCCACCGACAACGCGTCCCACCCGGCTCCGGCGAGCTCGGAGCTCTTTGCGTCCGCATCGAGATGTTGGGGCATCGTGGTCGTGCCCGCAAATGCGAACGCAGTCCGAGCGACAGGTTCCGCGTCCGGGAGCGCATCGCCACGGGAACGCTCGAGCACCTTGGCTAGCCCGTGGGAATGTGCCGCTCCCGCGTGCGAGTGCACTGCTCCCCCATGCGAATGCGACGTTGCTCCGTGGGCGTGCTCGCCCTCGTGATCATCGACGTCTTCGCTGTGCGAGTGGGCGGCGACGCGGGCAGCGGTTGGCGCGTCGTGCGAGTGGGACCGGCCGCCGTGGGTATGAGAGTGGCCGCCGTGCGAATGACCGTGTGACCACACGGAGTCGCCGGACTTGCGTCGTTTGTGGGCGCCGCGGAGCAAGCTGGCGCCGAGCGCAGCGATCATCAACCCGCTGATCACACCGAGATAGGCGAGCACGGACTCCCCGGCCAACGACGTCGACAGTGTGAGTGCGAGCCCGAGAATCAGGACACCCCCGGTGTGAGTGGCCGTCACCGTTGCACCGACGAGGACGGCATCCTTGACCGAGCCCTGACGCCCAGCGATGTACGCCGCCATCACGGTTTTGCCGTGACCCGGCAGCAGAGCATGCGACATGCCGAGGATCAGCGCCAGCCCGATCGCCAGAAGGCCGATTCCGAGTGTCAGTTGCTTGCGACCGACGAGATCGTTGAAGGTCTTCGTGACCCGGTCGACCACCCGTGAGAACGGCCCGAATGCGCGTGAGAATGCCGACGCCGACTTCTTGATCGTGACCGCCTGCGTCGATGCACCGCTGCCGGGAAGGATCGTGAACGAGGCGTCACGAACGTTCATCGGCGAGCTGAGCAGGTCGACGGGGTAGACGGTGAGACCCTTCGTCACGCTGGACGTGGGTACCGGTGAGTCCTGGATCCGAGAACCATCGCCGACGGCGGTGATCTCGTGCCAGC
>JAYTRT010000299.1:0-5806 GCA_043746045.1 Actinomycetota bacterium
CGATTACCCGACCGCGGTGGACGATCTGCCCGCAGGCGGACGCCGCTTGATGCAACACGCCACCGGGTATGTCGCAACCATCGTCCACGGCGAGATCACCCGCCGCAACGGAGTCGACACGGGCGCTCGTCCTGGCCGACTGGTCCGCAGCGGGACCACCTCGGCCTGACCGGTCGGGCCGGGCCGACCCGCTTCACTCGTAGCGCGCTCGGATCTCCCTCACGAAGTCGACGAAACGCGCCCCGGCATCCGGGGCCAATTCACCCGGCTCGTACCGCACCGAAGAGACCGTCGCCGTATACGCGAACGGTCCGTCGGACTGGTAACGGGTCCAGTCGACCGGTGACCCGCGATCGATGCCGATGGAGATGCCGGTGAACGGAGCCATCGGCCACAGCATCGGACGTTCGATGTCCGCCACCCGGTCGACGCCGTCGATCGCGACGGACACGATCCATCGTCCACCGCCCGGCCCGGCCAGAGTGAGCACGATCGAGTGACGACCCTCGCCAAGTGGTCCACAGCTCGTGCGCAGCGTGGCTCCGTGGCCGTCGTTGTGCACGAACCACACCTGATCGCCGTCCACCTCGACGCAGTATCCGCCGCCCTGATCGCCGTGGGCAACAAGGACACCCCGGGCGCCGCCGACATGGGTGACATCGATGCTGATCACCGTCGTGCGTTGCCAGATCAGGCCGCCACTGCGCATTCGCTCGAGCGTCGGCGTGCCTGCCCAGATGGTGACGGGCCGGTGGAACACCTCGTCCTTCGGGGGCCGAACGAGCCATCGCCAGCCGGAACCCTCGTCGAGTGGATATACCTGATTGGCGAGCGCGGCCTGATGAAAGCCCTCTGCCAGCTCGACGACCCGGTCGGGCTCGACCGCCGACAGATCCGTCGTCTCCGTCGGATCGGCGCGCAGGTCATACAACTCCCAGTCGGCGTCGCTGAACTTCGTGCGCGGCGTGCGATTGGTGACGACTTCCCAACCGTCTCGGTAGAACCCCCGATGACCCTCGAGTTCGTAGTACTGCTCGGCGCGGACCTCGCCGTGATGTTCGTCGTGCAGCACCCCCGCCAGACTCGCCCCGTTCATCGGCTTCAACGGCGATCCGTGACGCGCTGTCGGAACATCGATCCCGGCCAATGCCAGAACGGTCGGCAGGACATCGATGCAATGTCCGTATTGGGTACGGATGCCTCCGGCCACAGCAGTCAGGCCCTTCGGCCAACTCCACACGCACGGGATCTGGTGGCCCCCGGCGTACGTGTTCTTCTTGTACAGACGGAACGGGGTGTTGCTGGCCATCGCCCATCCACGTGGGTAGTGCGTCATCGTCCGGGGACCGCCGATGTCATCGAGCCGAGCCAGATCGAGCGGGATCCGGGTCTGGACATCGCCGAAACCGAGGTGTCCGAAGTAGTTGGTCGTCCCCGCTGATTCACCCTCTCGGCTGGCGCCGTTGTCGCTGAGGAACACGACGATCGTGTTGTCCCACTCCCCCGTTTCCTCCAACGCCGAGCGCAGCCGCCCGACACTCTGATCGATCTCGTCGACCATTGCTGCGTAGACAGCCATGTACCGCGCGTACAAGGTCCGCTCGTCGCCGTTCAGCTCGTCCCAGGCAACGACATCGTCGCCGGGCTCACTGTTGCGTGGCGGCAACGGTGTTCCCGGCGGGATGATCCCCAACTCCAGTTGGCGGGCATGGCGAGACACGCGGATCTGGTCCCACCCACCGTTGTAGGTGTCCCGGTACTTGGCGATGTCGGCCGGCTTGGCGACGAGCGGCGCGTGTGCAGCCGGATGCGCCATGTAGAGGAAGAAGGGTTGCCCCGGACGAGACGCGCCTCGCTCACGGATCATCCGGATCGCCTTGTCGGTCAGGTCATCGGTGAGGAAGTAGTCGTCCGGATACCTGTCGACCTCGACGACGTGGTTGTCCTCGACGAGACGATGCGGCTGGTGCAGGTTGGTGAACGCCTCGAGGATTCCGTAGAAGCGATCGAACCCACGCTGGCACGGCCAGTTCTTGGTCGGGCCGCCACCCGACATGTCACTGTCCCGACAGAGGTGCCATTTGCCGACCATCAGGGTTGCGTAGCCAGCGCCACGCAGGACTTCGGCTGCCGTCGCCACGTTCTCCGCGATCTCTGCCCGGTATCCGGGGAAGCCGGGATCGTCCTGGGCAATGTGACCCATCCCAGCCGCGTGACAGTTCAGCCCCGTCAACAACGACGCTCGCGTCGGCGAACACATCGGATTGACATGGAAGTTCGTGAAACGAACGCCTTCGTCCGCCAGCCGGTCGATGTTCGGAGTGCTGATCTCCCCACCGAAACAGCCGATGTCCGAGAAACCCACGTCGTCGACCAGTACGAAGACGATGTTCGGAGCGTCGTCGGGAGGAGCGGGCTCGTCGGCCCAGTCGTTCTCCGAACCTGCCATCGTCCGCCCGATCCTGCCGCGGAAGCCGCCATTCGGCGCTGTCGCGCCATCGATGGTCATGGTGTCATCGATGGTCATGGCGTCGGGGGTCGGGGCAGTCACGGCGCGAATCTACCGAGCGCTGTCGACCGCCTTCTGGTTGGAAGGGCGACCACCGCCGGGGCATAGTGCAGCCATGACAGTCTCGTTCGACGACCTCGCCACGTTGATCCGCTCACGACGTACCAGCATGCTCGTCGACCAGACGCGCGAGGTTCCGCCGGCGATCGTGGAGCAACTGTGCGAGCTCGCCCAGTGGGCCCCGAACCACAAGCGGACCTGGCCGTGGAGGTTCGCCCTGTTCACCGGAGACGGCCGGCAACGGCTCGGCGATGCCTTCGTGGCCGACATGAACGATCGCGATTTCGGCGACGAAGGCAAGCGCGCCAAGACTGTGACCAAATACATGAGGACCCCATCGGTGCTTGTCGTGGGCGCAGCGGCCGATAACGACAATCCGACTCGCCATGACGAGAACCGTGACGCCGTTGCTGCTGGCATCCAGAACATGTTGCTCGGCGCGACCGCCCTCGGTCTGGCCACGTACTGGGGCACGGCGCCGTTGATCGATTCGCCTCGCGTGCTCGCACTGTGCGGGTTCGACGCCGACGTACGGATCGTCAATGTGATGTACCTCGGCTGGGCGCAGGAATCCCCTGCGGGCCCAGCCCGACCCCCGGTCCAGCTCAACCTGATCAGTTCGTAGGTCGCCGTGTCCGACAACGAACAGCCGACGATGCTCGTCACCGGCGGTTCACGTGGCATCGGCGCAGGTATCGCGGTGGCAGCATCCGCGGCCGGATATCGAGTTGCGATCACCTTCCAGAACAGTCAGCAGGCAGCCGACCAACTCGTTGCCGACGGCCATGTCGACATCGCTCTCCGTTCCGACGCCGGCGACGCCTCGGCTGCGTCGGCGACGTTCGACAGCCTGGTCGAGCGTTTCGGCCGGATCGACGCGCTCGTCAACAATGCCGGTATCGGTGGCGCGTACGGCGGCATCGAGGTCGTCACCGCCGAGATGCTGCAGCGCCTGTGGGCCGTCAACATCACTGCACCGTTCCTGTACGCGCAGGCGGCGGTGGCCCACATGTCGACCGCTCGCGGTGGGCGCGGCGGCAACATCGTCAACATCACCTCCAAGGCTGCATCACTCGGCGGAGCCGGCGAATGGGTGCACTACGCGGCGTCGAAGGGTGCCTTGGAATCGATGACCACCGGCCTCGC
Source organism: Actinomycetota bacterium (assembly GCA_043746045.1). Classification (GTDB taxonomy): domain Bacteria; phylum Actinomycetota; class Acidimicrobiia; order Acidimicrobiales; family Ilumatobacteraceae; genus WLMZ01. The sequence goes on from JAYTRT010000299.1 coordinate 3,716, forward strand.
CAAGGAAGTTGCCGCGCAGGGCATTCGCGTGAATGCGGTGCGCCCCGGACTGATCACGACCGAGTTCGACAGCGTGTTGTCACCGGGTCGAACCGAACGACTGACCCCGATGATTCCGATGCAACGCACCGGATCGCCCGCTGAGGTCGCAGCGGCCGTGATCTGGCTGTGCAGCGGCGCGGCGAGCTACACCACCGGCACGTTCCTCGATGTCTCGGGCGGTCGTTGACCTGACCGATTCGGTCCGATGCCTCGTCGGTTACCTTGGCCCGATGCATCTCGGAGACATCGGCAACAGCGAAGCACTCGGCAACGGCAAGCCCCTCGACGGCGTTCGCATCCTCGCTCTCGAGCAGATGCAAGCGCTTCCGTACGCCACTCAACTCCTCGGCCGACTGGGAGCGACCGTCGTCAAGGTCGAACACCCGACCGGCGGTGATCTCGGACGGGGTTCGCTGCCTGCCATCACCGATCCCGCAGGGCGCAAGGTCGGTGCCACGTTCATGCGCAACAACCTGAGCAAGCGGTCGATCTGCGTCGATCTGAAGAGTGCGGCGGGCCGCGACCTGATCCTGCGCCTGGCCCCGAAGTTCGACATCATCGCCGAGAACTTCAAAGGTGGTGCGCTGAGTCGGATGGGGCTCGGCTACGAAGACATCAAGGCGGTGCACCCAGCGGCCATCTACCTGTCGATCAGTGGATTCGGCAATACGACGCCGACGCCCTACGACGGTTGGCCGGCCTACGCAGGCGTTGCCGAAGCGATGAGTGGGCTCTACGACTGGAAGCGCAAGCCCGGCCAGCCGCCGGCGATCAGTCCGGTCGGGGCGTTGGGCGACATCGGCACGGCTCTGTTCGGGGTGATCGGCGTCCTCGCTGCGCTGCGCCAGCGCGACAACACCGGCATCGGGCAGTACGTCGACATCGCGATGTTCGACGCAATGGTCAGCTTCGCCGATGTGGTCGTCAACTACTGGAGCATGGGCGAGCGCCCCGAGCCGGGACAGGGCCTCAGCCTGATCCTCGACGGGTTCGAAGCCGGTACGGGCTGGTTCATGATCCAAGTCGGACGCGAGCACGAGTTCGCCCGCCTCGTCGAGCTGATCGGCAAGCCCGAATGGACGACCGATCCGCGGTTCGCCACCCGCCCGCTCTGGCGCGAGAACATCGAGGCGATCCGCGAGGGCGTGCGCGATTGGGCAGCGCCGATGACCAACATCGAAGCCTGTCAGGCGCTCGCCGCAGCAGGTGTGGCGGCCGGACCGTGCCTCAGCGCACAACAGGTGATCGACGATCCCCACCTGGCAGCTCGCAACATGTTGGTCGAGATGCCTCGCCCCGACGGCGTCACCGAGCCAGTCATCTCGCCCGGCAATCCGGTCAAGATGAGCGCCGTCGCCGAGGGACCCGAGACACGGGTGCCGTGGCTCGGCGAGCACACCGACGAAGTCCTGGCCGAAGAGCTCGGCCTGACCCCCGACGAACTCTCCACCCTCCACCAGTCCCACACCATCGCCTGAAACTTCCGCGAGCGTTTCTAGAGGCGGGTGTCTCGGAGGGCGCTGCGGCGGACTTTGCCGTCGTGACCGCGAACGACGTCGGTGACGAACTCGAACGTTCGAGGAATCTTGTATCGGACGAGACGCTCACCGAGGAACGCCCGGAGTTCGTCGACGTCGATCGGCTCACTGATCTGGACCACTGCGTGGATCCGGCTACCGAGATCTTCGTCGGGCAAGCCGATCGCCGCACACGAGACCACGAAGGGGTGCTCGTCGATGGCTGCCTCGATCTCGGCCGGGTAGATGTTCGCCCCTCCGCTGAGAATCATGTCACTGCGCCGATCGGCCAGGTACAGGTATCCGTCGGCATCCATGTAGCCCATGTCGCCGAGGCTCTCCCACCCGTCCGGACTGACCCGCGCCTCCGCTCCGATGTAGTCGTATGTCTTGCGGTTGCCAGACGAGCGCATGAAGACCTCGCCGACCTCACCGACCGGCAACACGTCGTACGTCTCGGGATCCTGGATACGCATTTCGCCGCTGACCGGCTTGCCGACCGTGCCGCGATGGGCCATCCACTCGTCGCCGC
>JAYTRT010000300.1:0-1781 GCA_043746045.1 Actinomycetota bacterium
GTTCGATGCTGCCGACCTCGAGGGCCAGATCCGAGCGCTCGTCATCGAAGGCGCAGCTCGTGAGGGTCTCGACCTCGAGGTGGACATCTCGGTCGAGAGCGTCGTGAGCGGGTTGGCCGCTGCAGTTCGTACCCCCCTTGGTCCCCTGTTCGAAGACCGTGCACTTCGCGACTTCGCTCCCCGCGACCGCCTCGCCGAGATGACCTTCGACCTACCGATCGCGTCCGCCACAGGGACGTTCACCGCTGGCACCATCGGAGAGATCCTGCTCGCCCATCTGCCCCGGACCGACCCTGTCCGTCCGTTTGCAGCGGGGATGGCCGGCGAATTCGCCGACTTCGACATCGGCGGCTGGATGAACGGTTCGATCGACGGCGTGTTCCGTGTCCCGTTCGCCGGCGACCACCGGTACGTGATCGTCGACTACAAGACCAACCGTTTGCATCAGCCAGGCGCCGACGATCCCGTTGCTGGGTATCACCCGAAGCTGTTGATCCCGGCGATGGAACATTCCCGCTACCCGTTGCAAGCGCTGCTCTATTCGATCGCGCTCCACCGCTACCTCCGATGGCGCCTCGGTGCTGCATATGATCCGGAAACGCACCTCGGCGGTGTGGGCTATCTGTTCGTACGTGGCATGGTCGGACCGGACACGCCCGTCGTGCGCGGCGTGGCCCACGGCGTGTTCTCGTGGCGACCACCAGCCGGCGCCATCATCGCGATCGATCATCTCTTCGCGGTCGGGGGCACACCGTGATGGTGCGCATGGTGTCACGCGTGCCCGAGACAGTCCCGTCCCTCGCCCCGTGGGCCAGGGTCGGGGTGTTCGGCAATGCCGAACTGCGAGGCGCTGCGGTGCTGGTTCGCGCCGACCCGTCGGCCTCCGACGGGGTGCACCTCGCAGCCGCTCTGGCGTTGTGGGCACCGTTGCACGGTCATGCCTGCATCGACCTCGCACGCGTCGTCGAGATCATCGATGTCGCGCTGGTGATCGACGAGGAGACGTCCGAGCCGGTTCACCCATCCAACGGTCGAGAGGTCGACGGGCCAGATCGAGCCGAGCTGCCGTGGCCCACCCTCGACGACTGGATCGAGGCGCTCCGGCACACACCGATCTGCAGGATCGTCACCTGTGCAGATGCCGAACCGGTGCTCGACGAGCGGCCCCTCGTGCTCCACGGCACACTGCTGTACACGCAGAGGCAATGGGTGGACGAGTGCACGGTCGCCACGGACCTGCGCCGCCGCGCCGCCGCTGCGGACTCGGTGGTGACCGACGCGACCCTCGCAGTACTGCAGCAGCTGCTACCGGTCACCGACGACGGATCGGCCAACCCGCAGCACGACGCTGCGCTGATCGCGCTTCGCTCGAGGTTCGCTGTGATCGTCGGTGGTCCCGGTACGGGCAAGACGCACACGATTGCCCGCCTGTTGGCGGTGTTGCTCGACCACGCTCACCGCGAGGGCCGAACCGCACGAGTCGCCCTCGCAGCCCCGACCGGCAAGGCAGCGGCGCGGATGGGCGAGGCTATCGGGGCCGCTGTGACCGGTTTCGACAGTGACCGCGCAGACACGATCGACCCGCAGATCGTCGCTCAGCTGGCTGCGTTGCGGCCGACGACCATCCACCGCCTGCTCGGATCGCGTGGCCAGCGCACCCGGTTCGTCAACGGCACGAATCATCCGCTCGACGACGACATCGTCATCATCGACGAAGCGTCGATGGTCGCGCTGCCGATGATGGCCCGGCTCGTGGAAGCACTGCGCCCGTCGGCCACCCT
>JAYTRT010000301.1:0-5804 GCA_043746045.1 Actinomycetota bacterium
TTGACCTTGACGACCTTGAGGCGGCCAGCAAGGTCTCTGCCGGCGTGCTCGACCAGCGGTCCGATCGTCTTGCACGGACCGCACCACGGCGCCCACAAATCGACCAACACCAACACGGGCGACTGAACGATGCCGGCAAACTGCGTGCCCGTCGCGTCGACCATCCACGGCAGATCGGCATGGCACGCGGCACAGCGTGGAGTACCGGACGCCACCGTCGGCACACGGTTCCGCTTCGCGCACGTCGGGCACTGGACAACCGCGAAAGCATTCATCACGTCACTCCCCTTTCGAAGAACCCCAGCAGCCCCGACGGTACCCGGTAGCAATACCCGTGCAGGTATGTGAGAAAGGAAGCTGGCGAGGGAGATCGCCGAGTCGACGACGTCCAGAAAAGTTCATGAAGCTCGCCTGACACCACCCCGGATCGGAACACACGAGCCCCCTGGCCGCACCGATCGGCACGCCAGCGTCGCTTGGGGTCATTTCACGGTGAGTTGGGCGTACATACCAGCGGCGTAATGGCCGGGGAGGTTGCAGACCACTTCGTAGCGTCCGGCGGGCAACGTGACCGTGACCCAACTCGACGCGCCCGGGGTGATCCCGTCGCCGCTGCCTTGAGCGCACGTGTTCGACGCTTCGCCGAGACTGCCGGCCTCGTCGACCTTGGCGTCAGTCCCGATCGGCCGGGTGCCGACGATCTGATCGGTCGGCAACGGCAGGATGATCAGTTCGTGATTGACACTCCCACCGTTGATCGCGAGGAACGACACCTGACCACTCGCCACGTTGCTGCGATCCAGTGACAGGCGCATCATTCCGCCCATCACCGCATTACCGGGTCGCCCCATCATTGGACCGCCCATGTTCGTCAAGGTTGCATCGATGACCGTGCCCGGGAGCGCCGGGACCGCACACGTACGCCGAGCGAACGAAGACCTGCCGTGACTGAATGAACCGCCGATCGCAGCGATCGTCAGCAACGACACTGCCGCCAACGCCGCCACAGACCCGATGATCGCGGCAGTCGTCGTGTGCGATGCCGTCATCGTGAACGTTCCTTGAGGAGTTCGTGGCGGCGGGTGTATTCGTCTTCGTCGATCTCACCGCGGGCGAAGCGTTCGTGAAGAATTTTCTCTGCGTCATGAGACGCTGCGGGCGGGACCGGCAACGACTGGTGCTCGTGGTGTGACCGACTGCTGGAACGGGTCCACGAAATCGCGATCGCTGCGATCACACCCCAAAAGACGACCATCATCAAAATCATCGCGACCCATTGACCGCCACCCCACCCATTGCCATGCCATCCGTCGTTCATCGTCGTTACCTCCACCACCCACAATTCCGCTTTCGACCAGTTCGACACAGAGGACAACGTCACACAACATCCCGCGATATCGACAGTGCGACCGTCGCCGGTCGGCCTCCATCGGACGGCGACCAGTTGGCTCGGAACAGCCACCATGCTCAGGCCGTGACTGGAGTCCCAGATGTGGGGTGTCCACATTCGCCCGACGAGAACGGCCTCCTTCGGTGACGTCAACCGTTGATCGATCGTCTCGGCAGATCGCGACTCGCAGAGTCGCAATGCTCATGAAACGGCGGTCCTGCAAATGTTTACCGCCCTCGCGAGTACGCCGCATTCTGCGAATTCGCAGCGACGCCAACGGCAGCGCCGAACTGACCTTCGCCGGAACAGGCCAACACTCGGCCCGCTCGCATTCACCGGTAGGGCGACCCCCAGGCTCCGATGTCTCCACGATTGCGAGATCGCCCTCGTTTCGCAGTGTGCACTGCAAGCCAGATATCCGCTCAGCGCCGCGACCTGCGCCTACCGAACCCGATGCCGTTCCGAGGGTCTTCGCGTACTCCCGCCAGCTCACTACTTCCGCCACGTCGATCCCGATGTAGCCCAACCCCCGAATATCCATGTCTGTGCTCATCGTTCGATGCCTGCACCGAGTGTGGGCCCACAGACCGTTGTCGACGAGGTGAGAACACCTCTGTGAATGGTAAGAATCGGACATGATCGTTGACGTAACGCCCGTGCGATTCCGGCCACACGACGACGCCTACCGCCTCGATGTCGAAGTGATTCGGGCCAAGGCGCTTCGAGACCGGGTGGCGTCAGACCCGCGACGGAGCTTCGAGCGTGTCGACTTCCATTGCCTCCTGTTCGTGCGTTCGGGGAACTACACGCACCGCTACCGGGACTACCGAGCTTCCGTCGACCAGCACTTCCGACAGTGGCACCTCGTCACCCCGTACGCACGGCACCTCGGGTACTCGACGAAGAGCTTGGACCGCGCCTGCCGAGCGACGAGCGATGCCACCGCCAAGCGGATGATCGTCGAACGCATCATCCTCGAAGCCAAACGCATCCTCGCTCACAGCTCGGACCCTGTAGCAAGAGTCAGCGACGACCTCGGCTTCGACGAGCCAACCAACTTCGTAAAATACTTCAAGCGCGCGACCAACCTCACCCCCACAAGGTTCCGCGACAGCCTTCTCCCCGCTGCTGAGCACTCCGGAGCTTGAACAACTCGCGCGTTTGTGGCTACACTCGTGGTCACAAAGGAGCGTGAGCCTGTGAGAGCGATCGGCGTCAGAGAGTTCAGGGACCAAGCGTCCTCCATCCTCGCGGGCGGCGAAACTCTGGTCATCGAACGACACGGCGAGCCCATCGGGTTCTTCGTACCGATCACCGCCAAAGACCGTCGGGCCGGACGAAAGGCGCTCGGCCGCCTGGCCGGCCTCGTCGATGACATCGTCACTCGATCGGGTCTCGACGAGGACGAACTCGTTCAGGAGATCTCACCCAAACGCCGCCCGCGCTGATGCGGCTCGTGGTCGACACGAGCGTGCTCGTCGCCGAACTTCTCCGGGCCACAGGCCGGACCCGCCTCGGCGATGAGCGACTCGAACTGTTCCTCCCGGAGCAGATGTGGGGCGAGACGCAAGTGGAACTCCCCCGACGGATCACAGCGTTCGTCCGGCGGCGCGGCCTTGAACCCATCCTCGGCGACGAGCTGGCCACCGCCTGCTTGGCGGCCGTCGAGGCGAATATCGTCATCTTGGAAGAGGGCATCTACGCCGCCCTCGAAGCGGAAGCACGAGAGCGCTCCTTGCGCGATCCCAGGGACTGGCCCGCGGTAGCGAGCGCACTTGCTCTCAACGCAGCGATCTGGACCAACGACAACGACTTCCTCGGCACCGGCGTCGCCACCTGGACCACCGACACCCTCCAACGCTTGCTCCAACGCCAGCCAAAGCGACAGAGCTGAGGGCGGCAGAAGGGTGGACAGGGCGGCGAAAGGGCATCAAACACCGGTCATTCTCGGACATCAGAGGTCACTCCCGGTCAATCGAAAACCTCCGCTGAGCTGGCCACATAGCCTCTGATCAGCAGCGATGCAGAACTCGATCAGGGGGTTCGATTCCCCCAGCTCCACGCAAAAGAAGATCCAGCTCACCATCGACTGAACACGGGAAAGTCCAGATCGTCGGCTATGCGATCGTTCTCGCAACGCTGTGCACTTGGCCACACCCGGTGTAGCGGATCGCGCACGGTTGAAGTTGCTGGCAGACACCCTGTGCGGTTTGCCACAGCCAGTGTGGGCGACCTCACTCGAATCGACACAACGATCACCCGTATAACGGCGGATCCGCGCCCAGCGCGCGAACGATCATCCCGGACCAACACCGGCGGCTGGCGCAAGCAAAACCAGAATGACGCAATGACGTGGGGTCGATTCGTGACGGGCGGCTTCGCGAGCAACTACGCACGCCATCTCAGGTCGTCCACGGCGAGGGGCACAGGAGCTGGGTCTTCCCAACTTCGGGCGTGCAGGAGGTGTGCACTCCCCCGTGTCGACGCCCGTACCGGAGGCAGGTCGCGTGTGGATCCCGACATCGAGTGCGAGCGGATCGTTGTGGCACGTCGCGTTTGCGCCGTAGCTCTCGCGACAACGCTCGACGTCAGACGGCACCCGCGCGACAACGCCCGTCAGCAATCCGGTGATCGAGTGGCTGGTCTCCGTCGCCGATCGCCGCAACATCGACGCCGGCAGCGCGAAGGCTGCCGACGTCGGTCCGGTTGATGCGACAGCGATCGCGGTGAACGTGACGATCACCAGCAGTGTCGCTGCTGGGTACATGGTGTTCAATCCGGGCGGGACGCCACCGCCACTGCACCGGCGATCCACTGGTGGGGCGCCGACCAGACGATCGCGAACGGGCTCATCGTCACCATCAACGCCTCGCGGCAGGTCACCGGGTTCGCCGGTGGCGGAGGAGCAGCGGACTTCATCCTCGAGGTCCCCGGCCACTTCCTGTAGGTGCGGCGACGCAGGGGGTCGCGACAATGCGAGCCCGAGCTCAGACCGGCTCGGGCAGTTTGTCGGCAAGGGGCAGAGTGAGCCGGAACGAAGTGCCGCGTCCGAGTGTGCTTTCGACCGAGACGTTCCCGCGCTGCGCTTCCACGATGGTTCTCACGATCGCCAACCCGAGCCCGGTGCCCTTGACCGCCGTGTCGACCGCGGCTTTCGATCGATAGAAGCGTTCGAAGACCCGCTCGACCTCGGCCGGATCGATGCCGACCCCGCTGTCGGAAACAGTCAGTTCGATCATTTTGTCGCCACGGTGTGCGGCAAGGTTCACCTCCCCACCTGGTGGGGTGAACTTCAAGGCGTTGCTGACGAGATTCGCCACTGCCTGCTCCGTCCGAACTGGATCGATCATGACGAGTGGCAGATCCTCCACGCTGTTGGTTCGAAGCTGTACCCCCTGGCGGAGAGCGGCGGCAGCGAACGACCGTGTCACGGACTCGAAGAGGGGAGCGAGGGGGCACGGTTCTAGGTGCATCATCGCCGGACCCATCTCGGCTTCACCCAGGATCAGCAGATCGTCGACCAGTCGCGCCAGGCGTTGGGTGTTCCGGTGCGCGATGTCGAGCATCTCCCGGTCCTCTTCGTCCAGCTTCTCGTTGTCGAGCACTTCCTCGATGTAGCCCAGGATCGACGTCGTGGGCGTGCGCAATTCGTGAGAAGCGGACATCGCGAAGTTGCGCTGCATGATCGCTGCCGACACGGCCTCGTTGCGAGCCCGCAACAGACGCCGTTGCAGAGCAGTGAACTCACCCAACATCGCGAAGAAGACCAGTGAGCTGCACACCACCGTCAACGTCCGTCCGGCGTACCATCCGACCGAGTAGCGGTGGAGCGACCAGAACGTCAACGTGAGATCGGCGACGCAGACCCAGACGGTGACGGACGCCCACCGCTCCGGTCCGGACCGGTGGCGCAGGCGAACGTGGACGATCACGGCACTGGCAACGGCGATCAACATCGACGGCGGCCCTCCGATCGTGGACATCCGGGTGGTATCGACACCGACGATGAGGACGGGAAGAACGTGTTCCCCGACGGCGATCCCAGCGATGACCACGAGTGCGGTGACGATCGAAGCCGCAATCAGCGCTGTTGCAACCCGTCGCCGACGTCCGTCGGGCACCGTCTTGGCACAACGGCCCGGGATTCCCCACGCGACCGCCATCAGAGCAGGGAAGCCGACGTGCCACGCAAGATAGATCCATGGAGTCGCTGACGGCCACGTGCCGATGGGCGGGTGGTCGGAGATGACGCCGGGGAACGACATCGCCCATGCGACGACCATGAGGCATGACCACAAGTAGGCGAGGGCCATGAGGAGGATCCGCAGATCGCCGGTATCACAGAAACGTACCGTCAGCAGATACACGCTGACCAGATCGAGCACCACCACGACCGTAAGCACGAGCGGGATGA
>JAYTRT010000302.1:0-5803 GCA_043746045.1 Actinomycetota bacterium
CTTCACCGCGAATGGGCCCTGTGAAGCCCCGCACGGTCGAACAGGCCGTGAATTGAGCTGTTCTTGACAGATGTCCTACAGGTCTCGGACATTTCGTCGATGATCACAGGGGTGATCCGGCGGTCACCGGTCTGACGGAGGATTTGAATGTTGCGTCGTTGCATTTCTTGGGCAGCGGTCGTCGGACTCACGGCGATGATGAGTGCGGTTCTTGCCCCGACGACGGCATCGGCTGCTTCGCCGCGATCGGTCGATGCAGCTGGTCGTTCCCTGCGGCGCCACTCGGTTGCGAAACGGGGTCACAGTCCTGCGGAGAGCAAAGGAGATGGCCACTACTGCAATGGTTGCACGCCACCGCTGGTCTATTCGGGCGGCCCGGTGATGGACACGAATGGTCCGAACGGCATGACGATCACGCCCATCTACTGGATTCCCGAGGGCAGCGCCACCCCCTTCCCGGCCGACTACGAGACGATCATCAACGGATACATCACCGATGTCGCGGCGGCCAGTGGCTCGACTGACAACGTGTACTCGATCAACGCCGAGTACTTCCAGACCACCGGGGGCGCCCAGCACGCCATTGCCTATCAGATCAAGGCCGGCACACCGATCGTCGACACAGCACCCTTCCCGAAGGATGGTTGTACCCCCGGCCAGGAGTACACCGGTTGCATCACCGATGCCCAGCTCCGAACCGAGCTGAGCCGGGTGACCAAGGCCAATGGACTGACCACCGATCTCGCCAACTTCTACCCTCTGTTCTTCCCCCCGGGCATCGAAACCCAGGACGTCGACGGCTCGAATTCGGACTCGTCGTACTGCGGCTATCACCGTGCGTTCGGTTCGGGCTCCAACGAGATCGTCTACGGCGACGAGCCGTTCGAGAAGTCGGGTTGCGATGGGGGTCAGGCTCCGAACGGTGATGTGGTGGCCGACGGTGCTGTCGGCACCCTCAGCCACGAGGTCAACGAAGCGTTGACCGACCCGACGGACGCCGCTGCGTGGAACGATTCGACCGGCCACGAGATCGGCGACATCTGCGCCAACGACTACGGAACGGCAATCGGTTCGACTGATCCCTCGAACCCGAGCAAGACCGAATACAACCAGGTCATCAACGGCAACAGGTACTACACGCAGACCGAGTTCAGCAACCAAGCATTCGCCAACTTCGGTTTCGGCAAAGGGTGCGTCCAGAACGAGGCGGCCGCTACGGGCCAGGCGGCGGGCACTCCCGATACGTCGACATCTGTTGGCTCGGTCTTCACATTTGCGTATCCGAACACGGTTCCCGCCGACGGCAAATCGACGTCAGCGATCTCGACATCCGTGTCCGACCTCGCCAGCAATGTCATCAGTGGTGACACGGTCAACTTCTCGGTCTACGCCGTCACGGGCACAGGTGAATGCGGAACGCTCAGCGCCGATCACGCAGTCACTGGCGACGACGGTTTCGCGAACGTCTCCTACGTTGCTTCGAGCAGCGACGTCACGTGTGCGGTCGTCGCGACGGACACCCAGGGCGGGAAAGCGTCGACGGGAACCGTCTACCAGGGTTCGATGCAGCAAACGGCTCCCACGGCGAGCGACACCTTCCCCACCTCGCTACAACCGGGAGCCGCCGCGAAGACGTTCACGACGTCGTTCACGAACGCAACAGCGTCGCCGCTCGTCAACGTACAGATCGACTTCTCGCTCTTTCCGGCCGACAAGGTCACGACCGACGTCACCGCAGAGCAGGTCCATCTGTTGGCATCGAGAACGGGGGCCGGCGGACCGTTCACGCCTGTTGCGTTGACCGGCTCGACGGTCAAGGAAGGCTCGATTCAGGGCAGGGTCGGAGCCCTGGGCGGAACGATGTTGGCCGCCGGTGACACGGTCACGATCACCTACCGGATGTCACTCGACACGGCGGTCCCGTCCGATGTCGGTGGACCGCTGATGAGCATCGAGGTCTATCTCGATCAGGTCAACCCCGCCTCGGGTGCTGGAACCAACATTGCCGATACGGGGGCGACCGACATTTCGGTCACTACCCATTCGAGTGATTCGGCCAACTCGGTCGCCGCCGGAGACACGGCGGCGGTATCGAATCCGACGGCGGTATCGAATTCGACGACCGATTCGAACGTTCAGCCAACCTCCGACACCAGTGGTGGCACCACCTCCGACACCACTCCCGCGGGTGCCGCGACTGCGGGTACGGCGACCGACGCGGCTGCGACGAATTCAACGGCGACGGATGCGCCAACGGCCACGAGCGACTCTTCGAGCGGCTCCGGAACGGTCGTCCTGATCATCATCATCGTCATCGTTGTTGTCGTGGTGCTCGGTGCCGCAGGTGTGCTGATGCTCCGTCGACGCAACCGCCCTGTCTGACCGGCAGCGCAACACCGTTGCCGTGGTGATGTGCGTCAGACCGACTCGACTCGGGCGGTCCTGGTGACCATGCGCGGCACGAGCAGGCTGACGAGGACCACGATCACCGCGGCGACGACAGCCAACCACGCCAATCCGGACTCGAGTGCCAAAGAGCGCCGGAACGAGGTGGTCTGTACCGCCCCGACGAACCCGCCGACACCGAGCACGAGCCCGAAGAAGATGGCCGACGACCGAGATGTCGAGGCGGCACTGATCAGCAGGAGAATGCCGATTCCGGCTTCGATCAGACCCAGTGTGACGGTGTGGGTGAAACCGAGCACGCTGACGACCGGCAGGTCCATTGGCCCATCGAAACCCGCTCTCGTCACTGCGACCAGCCCGACCAGGGTCAACGCGAGTCCGACGACACCGACCACGAACGAATCGAATGCGTACCGGCGCCCGTATGTGGTGGCGACACTCGTCCGAACGGCAGGTTGTGCGGTGACGACCTGACGGTACGGCTGCACATCTTGGTAGACGGGCACTGGTACCTCGTGGTAGACGGGCACCTCCTGGTACACGGGTACCTCTTGATACACCGCCACCGGTTGAGGTTCCAGAGTCTGTTCCGGTACCGCAGTGAGCGGTGCCACGGGCTGGGTCACGGCGGGCTGTGCATATGGGTCGGGCGGCGTCGACATCAGATACTCCTGGATGATGTGTGCGACGGCCGCGCTCGGCAGCCGTCAGCGGCGAATGCTCGGCTGCCCTGTTTCCGAACCAACGTCGCCGTAAACAATCATTGCGTCGGTTGCCGTTTCGCGCGGGGCTTCACATCGACGAAATACGTCCGACACAGCACGCGAATACGTTTGTGGTCATGGCAGCTGCGAGGGAAACCCGGATCGACAACGAGACGGCCGCACTCGCCAGCGCCTGGCACGCCGTGGCCACAAGTGACGAAGTTGCTGAGCGCCCGATATCGGTCGAATTGCTCGGTGAACGATGGGCGCTGGCCCGACTGAACGGCCGGCTTGTGGCGTTCGCGGATCGCTGCCCGCATCGCCTCGCGCCATTGAGTATCGGCACCGTTTGTGGTGAAACTCTGCAGTGCGCTTATCACGGCTGGACGTTCGATGCGGCGGGCACGTGCGTCGGTATTCCCGCGCTCGGGCCCGATGCGACGATCCCTCCGCGAGCGTCGGTGCGGACACCGTTCGCGATCGACGAACGATTCGGGTTGATCTGGATCGCTCCCGATGAGCCCGTCGTCGGTCTGCCCAACTTTCCGGAGTGGGACGACCCCGAGTTCGACAATGCAGCGAACGCGCCGAGAGACACCACAGTCAGCGCTGCGCAGATGGTCGACAACTTCCTCGACGCGACCCATCTCGGCACGGTGCACGCCGGCACGTTCGGTGTCGCCGACGCCGGGTTTCTCCCGCCGAGCGAGGTCCAGCGCTCGGGGTGGATCGCGCATACGACGTTCGAGGTGCAGTACCGGAACTATGACGACCCGATGGTCGAGACCGGCGCGCATCCGCTCGTTCAACCCCAGCGTCTGTACAAAGAGATCTCCGGCCCAACCGCAGCCATCGTCCGGTTGTATCACCCGTTGACCGACAAGACCGTGAGCTTCCTCTTCGCATCCGCGCCTCGCACCCGCAACTCGACAACCGTCTTCAAGCTGATGTCGCGCAACGACCTGACCGATCCGCAGCACCAGCTACCGGAGATCCTCGCCTTCGAGGACCGCGTGCTCGACGAAGACCTGGTCGTTCTCGAGGCGTACGCCGACATGGCGGTATCCACCGATCTGCGCGTCGAGATCAGCACACGCGCCGACCGGCTGAGCGTCGCCTATCGACGTATTCTCGGCGAGCTCGTCGCTCATGCACTCGCATCTCAGGTGTCGGCCACCGTGACCTCCGGCGGATCCTTCTGATACGCCGAGATCGACGATCGGCCCATCACGAGTTCGGCGGCGACTGCCGCGATCAGACCAGGCACCACGAACGATGGTCGGCCCGTTGTCTCGGCCACGAACATGACAGCGGCGAGTGGGACCCGGTAGCCGGCTCCGAGGAAAGCGGCGACCCCGATCACGATGAACAACTCCAGATCGGATTTGTACACCAGGCCGCCGATCAACGCACCCGTCAGCGCGCCGGCCACGACGAGCGGAACGAACAACCCGCCGACGCCGCCTCCGGCCACGGCGGCCGATGTCGCCAGGCATCGGATGGCCAGCATCGCCAGGAGCAGCCACGCCGAGTGTGTTGGATCGCCTGCCCAGTCGATGATCCGGTACCCGGATCCGAGGACCAGCGACTTGTCCGTGAGTGCCATGCCGATTGCGAACAGACCGCCGATGACGATGCCGGCGGCGATTGTCATCAGCAACGGATGTGTCGACGCCGCAAGACGCTTCGCATGACGGAGCAGCCACCCGAACAGTCGCGCGCCCAGACCAGCAACGACACCGATCACGGCCACGCCGAGGAACTCACGGAACTTGAACGCGGGGGTCCCCGCGATCGGGAAGAGCGCATTCGTTCCGTTGATTGCGGCGAAGACGAGATAGCCCGTTGCGCTGGCCACGAGCGCCGGCAGCAGCATTCGTCGAGCGAGGTCACCCCGGTACGGCACCTCCAGCGCGAACACCGCACCGGTTGCTGGGGCTTTGAAGATCGCTGATACACCCGCCGCTGCGCCGGCCACGAGCAGCGTGCGACGGTCCGTGTCGCCGAACGTGTTCTTGAAGCGGTCCTGTAGATGCGTACCCACCGTGGCACCCGCGTACATCGATGGGCCTTCGAGCCCCATTGGATTTCCCGAGCCGAGCGTGGCCACCGCTGCGACGAGGCGTGCGATCAACGGTCGCCAGCCCAGTGAATGGTTGGCCTCGTGGAACGAGTGCAGGTACTCGTCCGACGTCGACGGCGTCACGCCTCGACCGCCGATGACCCGTCGCGCCGCAAACGCGATCAACAGGCCCAAGCCGGGCAAGAATCCGAGCACCCACGACGGCAGGCGCAGCACGTGATCGAAGATCACACCGATGACGAGACGGTCGAAACCGGCCACGATGAGACCGGTGATTGCGCCGGTGATGACAGCCATGGTCACGACCTGGTGCGACCGCATTGCCAGGAGACGCAACTTGTCACGCCGATGATCCGGCACCCACCGCGATCCGATGTTCACGACCAGCCCAAAATCCACGCCTCTTGAGCAGGCTCGCCCGCTGCCTCGGTGAAGGCGACCAACGCGTCCACCGCAGGCCGTCGAAGTGCGACAGGAATGCGGTGGACGATGCTGCGGATTTCGGTTCGACGAACATCTGTGACCTGGTCGACGAGTCCGCGACCCGACCTCGTCAACGAGATCGTGGTCTCGCGCCGATTGGTGTCGTCGACCAATCGCTCGACGAGCG